>JADGGF010000114.1 GCA_019690055.1 Micromonosporaceae bacterium | reverse complement strand
GTGCTGGGTAGCTCCTCCTGACCAGGCATGAGCCTCACCCCCTCCCGGTCGGCTACCCACCCCGCCGCCCGCGAAACGCCGCGGCCGAACCACCGCGATGCCCGGAGGTCTGGTCCGCGCCGCCCTGCCCAGAAAGTGACTTCTTGGGGTGTCTGATCGCGCCGCCCTGCCCGGAAAGTGACATCTTGGGGTGCGTGGTGCACTGGTCAGGCCCGGCGCAGCGGAGCGCGACCCGGCGGTTGGTGCGGGGTCGGTCCGGCCGGCGGCAGGGGCGGGATCGGTCGGCTGACCGGCTGCCCGACGCGGACCACGATCGCCTCGCCGTGGTGGGTCAGCTCCAGCTGGACGTCGGTGCCGCCGTCGCGCAGGGTGTACGTCGCCTCGTCCGGCGACACGGTCACCCTCAGTCGCAGCCCGCGCCAGCGAATCGAGAACTCAATTCGATCGATACGTGACGGCAGGCGGGGGGCGAAGGCCAGCCGGCCGTCGTGGTCGCGCAGGCCGCCGAACCCGGCGACCAGCGCGAGCCAGGTACCGGCCGCCGCTCCAATGTGGATACCGTCCCGGGTGTTGCGGTGCACGTCGCGCAGGTCGACCAGCGCCGCCTCGGCGAGGTAGTCGTGCGCCAGGTCGAGGTGGCCGACCTCGGCCGCCACCACCGCCTGGGTGGCGGCCGACAGCGAGGAGTCGCGGACCGTACGGGCTTCGTAGTAGGCGAAGTTGCGCGCCTTCTGCTCCGCGGTGAACCCGTCGCCGCGCCAGTGCATGGCCAGCACGAGATCGGCCTGCTTGACGACCTGGGTGCGGTAGAGCTGGAAGTACGGCACGTGCAGCAGGAGCGGGTAGTCCTCGGGATCAATGGCCGCGAAGTCGAACTCCTGGTAGCGAGTGAACGACTCGTGCTGCGGGTGGACGCCGAGATCGTCGTCGAACGGGACGTACATCGTGGCGGCGGCGTCCCGCCACGTGGCCGCCTCCTCGTCGTCGACCCCCAGGCGGGCCATGACCTCGGGGTAGCGCGGTGCGAGCGACGCCGCCGCGGCGAGATTCCGGGCGGCCATGAGGTTGGTGTAGACGTTGTCGTCGCCGAGCGCCGAGTACTCGTCCGGCCCCGTGACGCCGTCGAGGTGGAACCGGCCGTGCCGGTCGTGGTGGCCGAGCGAGCGCCACAGCCGCGCGGTCTCCACCAGCAGCTCGACCCCGGCCTCGCGCATGAACGCCTCGTCGCCGGTGGCGTGGTAGTAGCGCAACGTGGCATCCGCCACGCCCACGGACACGTGGAACGCGGCCGTGCTCGCCGGCCAGTACCCCGAACATTCATGACCGCGGATGGTTCGCCACGGGAAGGCCGCGCCCCGCAGGCCGAGCACCTGGGCGCGTTCCCGAGCCAGGTCCACTGTGGCGTGTCGCCAGCGCAGCACCTCCCCCGCGGCGGCCGGCAGCGTGTAGGTGAGCACCGGCAGGGCGAACATCTCGCTGTCCCAGAACGTGTGGCCGTCGTACCCGGTGCCGGTCAGGCCCTTGGCGGCGATCGGCCGGCGCTCCGCCCGCGCCCCGCTCTGCAGCACGTGGAACAGCGCGAACCGGGCCGCTTGCTGCAGCTCGGGATCGCCGTCGATATGGACGTCGGCGTTGTCCCAGAACCGGTCGAGGTATTCCCGTTGCGCGGCGACCAGGCCGTCCCATCCCGTGAACCGCGCCGCGGCGAGGGCGGCGTGCACCTGGTCGCGCAGCGCCGGCCGGGACCGTTGCGAGGACCAGCCGTAACCCAGGAACTTCACCACCCGCAGGACCTGGCCGGGGCGCATCTCACAGGTGATGGTCGTCCGAGCCCAGTCGGGGTGCGACTCGGTGGTCACGGCGATGCGCTCGGTCGACTCGATGACGTGGTCCATCCCGGCCGCGATCCGCAGGCCGCTGCGCCGGGTCACGTGGACCAGCAGCGCCGAGTGGACCGAGTGGTGGTGCTCCTCCGCCTGCAGCGGCGAGGCCAGCACCGCCGCGACCCGGGGATCGTCCCCTATGGACGGTTGGTCCTCGTTCGCCACGAGCTCGGACTGCAGGATCAACCGGGCCGGCTCGTCGATCGGCTCGACCTCGTACCGGATGGCGGCGATCGACCGTTGCGTGAACGAGACCAGTCGGACCGTCCGGATGCGCACCCGTTGGCCGGCGGGCGAGACCCAGTCGACCGACCGGGACAGCGTGCCGCTGCGCAGGTCGAGGACCCGCTCGTGCGCGCACAGCTCGCCGTAGCGCGGATCGAACGGCTCGTCGTCGACCAGCAGCCGCATGACCTTGCCGTTAGTGACATTGACGATCGTCTGTCCCGACTCCGGGTAGCCGTAGCCCGCCTCGGCGTACGGCAACGGCCGCAGCTCGTAGAACGAGTTCAAGTACGTTCCGGGCAGGGCGTACGGCTCGCCCTCGTCGAGGTTGCCGCGCAGGCCGAGGTGACCGTTGGCGAGGGCGAAGATCGACTCGGTGTGGCCCAGCCGGTCCAGCTCCACCGATGGCTCGCGCACGCACCAGGGCTCGACCGGAAAGTACGGTTCGGGGCTCATGGCCGCTCCCTAGAGTCGAGCAGCTCGGCGAGGTCACTGACCACAATGGACGCTCCGTGTCGCAGCAGGTCCTCGGCGTGTCCCACCCGATCAACTCCTACCACGTACCCGAAACCCCCGTCCCGGCCGGCCTGCACCCCGGCGATCGAGTCCTCGAAGACACACGCCTGCGCGGCGGCCACCCCCAGGTCGGCCGCGGCGGCCAGAAACGTGTCGGGGGCGGGCTTGCCCCGCAGGCCGCGCTCGGCCGCCACCAGACCGTCCACCCGCACCTCGAACAGGTCGGCCAGCCCGGCCGATTGGATGACCTCCTCGGCGTTGGCGCTCGCGGTGACCACCGCCCGGCGCAGCCCGGCCTCCCGGGCCGCGGTCAGGTAGCGCACCGAGCCCGGGTACGGTCGCACGCCCTGCTCCCGGATGAGCCGCCGCAGGATCTCGTTCTTGCGGGTGCCCAGGCCGTGTACGGTCTCCCGTTCCGGCGGGTCGTCGATCGCCCCGTCGGGCAGCGTGATGCCCCGCGAGGCGAGGAAGGTCCGCACGCCGTCCAGCCGGGGACGTCCGTCCACATAGGACGTGTAGTCGTCCACCGGGTCGAACGGGCGAAACGGCTGCCCCGACCGCCGGGCCCACTCGGCGAGGAAGTCGTCGAACATCCGCTGCCACGCGGTCGCGTGCAACCGCGCGGTGCTCGTGAGCACCCCGTCGAGGTCGAACAGTCCGGCGACCACGCCGGCCGGCAGTCCGAGCACAGGCTCAATCTATCCGCGGGCCGGCCGGACAGCGACCGAAGCGCGCGACGGGCTGCGGGGTCAGCCTCCCGGGCCGCCGGGGCGGCACCAGGTCGAGACGACGTGATCCCGCCAGAGCTGCACGCCATGCCCCCCGTCCGGCACCGGGACCTCGACCGTCATGGTGCCCCAGGGCCGATCGACCAGAGCGGTCAAGGGCCAGTCGCCGACCGGCGGGCCGTTGCAGTCGGTGATCCGGTAGACCAGGACGGCGTCCACGCCCTGACCGGGCCGCAGCGTCACCGGGAATGGTGATGATGCGCGGTCCGGGCCCTCCACGCCCAGCAACTCAAAGCCGGGAGCGGACCGGCCGACATCCAGGACCGTGACCGGGAACCGCCCTTCGTTGGCCACAGTGACCCAGACCCGCGCCCCGGTCGGCATCTCTTGCCACTGCGGCAGGCCGTCGGGCCAGGCGAGGCGGGGCACCACGATCCCGGTCCGCCAGACCAGCCCGCCCGCGACGACAAGCAGCGCCGCCGCGACGATCATGATCCGGCCGAGCATGACGGTGCGCCGGCTCAGCTGGCCGGCGTAGGGGTCCAGTTGCGCCCAGACCTCATCGGAGACTCCCGGCACCATGTGGCGAATGTAGCAATGACTTGCTACATTGAGCAACCGATCGGGAGGTGGGCATGAGCGAAGCGGCAACCGTTGTCTTACTGCTCATCGCGGCGTTCGGCGTATTTCTCGTCGATGTCTACGGGCGCGGTCCGGTCAGCCGCCAGCGGCTGGACCGGTTCGCCCGCCGGCAGCAGTTGAGGGTGACCGCCGACAACGGCAACCAGGTGATCCGCTACCTAGCCACGACCAGGCGCTGGCGGGTGGCCGGCCTCATCGGAGGGATCGCCGCGTCGCAGATCGGGGCACCGGCCGGGACGATTGTGAATTTCAATTTCGTCGCTATCTTTGCCGGCTGGTTCCTCGGTGCCCTGGTCGCCGAGGTACGCGTCGACCACTTGGCGCACGGGCGGGTCCGCGCCGCCTCGCTGCGGCCGCGGCGGCCCGAGCAGTACGTGCGGCCGTTCACCTGGGCCCTGGTGCCAGCCACGGCGGTGATCGCGCTGGTGACGGGGGCGATCACCGCCGTCGCCGACCGGACCGGATGGGCCGAGCCGAACTGGGCGTGGGCCGGGCTGTGGCTGGGGCTGGCGGTCGCGGTGGCGGTGACCGTACGGCTCATCCAGCGCGCTGTGCTGCGCCGGGCCCAGCCCGTGGCGGCGCCCGACGTGATCGAGGCGGACGACGCGATCCGGTCGCGGTCCCTGCACGTGCTCTCCGGCGGCGGCGCGGCCCTCGTGCTGTTTCTGACGCTCAACCTGCTGGCCAGCCTCCGTCCGACCGCGGTGGGCGCGCAACAGGTGGTCGCCGCGCTCGTCCTCATCGGTGTCTTCGCCGTCGCCCTGCTCGGCTGGCTCGTCGCCACGTCGATGTGGCCGCCCCGGCGCCCCGGCACCGACCTGGCCAACCCCGCACCAGCGTGACCGCCGACCGGTTGCCGGGAAACGGGCCAGGGGTCGTGGTCGATCCGGGCAGCCCCACGCCGCCGTACGAGCAGATCCGGGCCCAGATCGTGACCATGATCGAGGCGGGGACGCTGCCGGCCGGCGCGCAACTCCCCACGATCCGCCAGCTCGCGGCCGACCTCGGGCTGGCCGCGAACACGGTCGCCCGGGCCTACCGCGAGCTGGAGGCGGGCGGCTGGGTGGTCAGCCGGGTCCGGCACGGCACCTCGGTCGCCGCGCGCCGTCGGGTGTCCGAGGCCGACGTACGGCGCCGCCTGCACGAGGCCGCCCACGCCTATGCCGTACTCGCCCGCCGGCTCGGCGTCGGGACCGACGAGGCCATCGAGGCCGTACGATCGGCGCTGGCCGAGGATGCCGCACGGTCGGCGCGGCCCGACGATCCCGTACGGTCGGCGCTGCCCGACGGTGAGGGCGAGCCCGGCCCTGACCGGCCGACGTGACCACCGGGGCGGGTTCGGGGGCGTACACCTCCGGCCCCGCAGGCCCCGTCGGCACGGTCGCTAGATAGACGTCGCTAGATAGACATATCTGCAGCCAGCGCCGCTACAGCTCGCGCCAGTCCTCGGTGCCGGCGAGCAGGTCCCGCACCCGGTCGAGCGCGGCGTCCTCATGATCGAACTCGGCCATGACGGAGCGCCCCTCGACCCCGCCGGTGCGCTCCTCCACGATCCATCGGCCGGCGTCCTCGTACAGCACGATGTCGACCCGGGCCAGCCGCCCCCACCGGCCGTTCCAGAAGTGCTTGCGCTTCTCCATGACCTATAGTCGAACACACGTGCGACCACGGATGGCTCTCGGGGGTCACCGTTTCGTCCAGCGAGGCTAACCGAACCGCACAACGATGCGTCTGTCCGCTCAGTCCCGGCTAGCCTTACCGTCGACGGGGTATCAACCGAACGGAGGAGCCAGTGACAGGGGCGCCAGTGACAGGGGACGAGGACGGAGATCCGTTGACCAACGACACGCTGGGCGGCGACGCGCTGGGCGACGAGGCGTTCGTGCTGGTCGCGAACCGGCTCCCGGTTGACGAGGTGACCGCCGGCAACGGCGGGGGTGGGGCGAACGCGACGGTCACCTCGCCCGACGGTCGGGTGTGGCGACGCAGCCCCGGCGGTCTGGTGTCGGCGCTGTACCCGTTACTGGCCGGGCGGAGCCAGGCGACCTGGGTCGGCTGGACGGGCGCGCCGGGGCCGGCGCCGGAGCCGTTCGAGCTGGCCGGGTTCGGCGGCGACGGCGAGTCGACCGGCCGGCCGGGTATCCGCATCCAGCCGGTGCCGCTGTCCGAGCAGGAGTTCGACGAGTACTACGAGGGGTACGCCAACGCGACGATCTGGCCGCTCTACCACGACGCCGTCCAGACGCCCGTGCACGACCGGCAGTGGGCGGCCGCCAACCGGGCGGTGAACCGGCGGTTCGCCGAGGCCGTGGACCGGGTGAGCCCGCGCGGCGCGATGGTCTGGGTACACGACTACCAGTTGCAGCTCGTGCCGGCGATGCTGCGGGAGCGGCGACCCGACCTGCGCATCGGTTTCTTCCTGCACATCCCCTTCCCGCCGGTCGAGCTGTTCATGCAGCTCCCCCAGCGTCTGGAGGTCATGAAGGGACTGCTGGGCGCCGACCTGGTGGGCTTCCAGACGCCCCGTGGCGCGCAGAACTTCCTGCACCTGGCCCAGCAGCTGCTCGGCCTGCGCCGCCGGGGCCAGTGGGTCCAGGCCGACGACCGCTGGGTCCGGGCCGAGGCGTTCCCCATCTCCATCGACGTCGATGAGATGCAGCGGCTGGTCGCCCTGCCGTCCGTACGGACCCGGGCCGGCGAGATCCGCGATGAGCTGGGCAACCCCAAGGTGGTGATCCTCGGCGTGGACCGGCTCGACTACACCAAGGGCATCGGGCAGCGGCTGCGCGCCTATCGCGAGCTGCTCAATGAGGGACGGGTGTCCACACCGGACACCGTGTTCGTCCAGGTTGCCACGCCGAGCCGGGAACGCGTGGAGCACTACGGCGAGCTGCGCGAGGACGTCGAGCGCGAGGTGGGGCACATCAACGGCGAGTTCGGTCGGGTCGGCATCCCGGCCGTGCACTACCTGCGGCAGTCGTACTCCCGCGAGGAGCTCGCGGCCCTGTACCTGGCGGCCGACGTGATGGCGGTGACGCCGCTGCGCGACGGGATGAACCTGGTGGCGAAGGAGTACGTGGCCGCCCGCGGGGACCTGCGTGGTGCGCTGGTCCTCTCCGAGTTCGCGGGAGCGGCCCGCGAGCTTAAACATGCATATATGTGCAATCCTCATGACATCGACAGCATCAAGGACGCCCTCGTACGGGCGGTCGAGGACGACCCGCAGTCGGTCGCCAAGCGGATGACGGCGATGCGCCGGCAGCTGCGTCGCCACGACGTCCGGCGGTGGGCCGCGGACTTCCTCACGGCCCTGCGGATGACCGAGGCGGGGCCCGACGCGAGCAACGGCAAGGGGGCCAACGGCCGGGGAACCAACGGCAGGAGAGCTGCCGCCGACGACTCGGACCATCAGGAGTCAGGGGCGGCATGACCGAGGTGCGGACGGGCGAGCCCATGGCGGCCACCTTCACCGACGCCGGGCTGCGCTCGGCGGTGGCGCGCATCGCGCGGGTGCCTCGGCTGCTTGTCGCGTGCGACTACGACGGGACGTTGGCCCCCCTCGTCGACGATCCCGCGTTCGCCACACCGCTGCCCGAGGCGGCCGCGATCATCCGTGAGCTCGCCGCCCTGCCGCAGACGACGGTTGCCGTCGTCTCGGGTCGTTCCCTGCGCGACCTCGCCGCCCTGTCCCGCATGCCGAGCGAGGTGCAGCTCGTCGGCAGCCACGGCACGGAGTTCGACGTCGGTTTCGCCGCCCGCATCCAGCCGGAGATCTCGGCGCTGCGCACCCGGCTGGGTCAGGCGGTCCTCGAGCTGGCCCGCCGGCATCCCGGGCTGCGGCTGGAGCAGAAGCCGGCGAGCATCGCCGTGCACACCCGGGCGGTCGGGCCCGAGGTCGCCGCCGAGGTTCTCGACGCCATCCGGTCCGGCCCGGCCACCTGGCCCGGCGTGTACGTGACCACCGGGCGGGACGTCGTCGAGCTGTCCGTCTTCGCCCCCGACAAGGGCAGCGCGGTCGACGAGCTGCGCACGCAGCACTCGGCGAGCGCGGTGATCTTCCTCGGTCACGACACGACCGACGAGCAGGTGTTCAGCAAGCTCCAGGGCCCGGATCTCGGCATCAAGATCGGCACCGGGGACGAGACGAGCGCGCACTTCACCGTGCCCGACCCGGACGCGGCGGTGCAGGTGCTGGCCCTACTCGCCGAGGCGCGCCGGCGCTGGCTCTACGGGGAGCGGGCGGTGCCGATCGAGCGGCACACCATGCTCGGCAACGGACGGACGTTGGCGCTCGTCACCCCGGACGCCAAGATCACCTGGCTGTGCCACCCGCGGCCGGACTCCCCCGCGGTCTTCGGGGCCCTGCTCGGCGACGGCTCGGCCGGGTACATGTCGGTCACGCCGCTGGTCGGCCGCGGTCGCGGTCCGCAGGACGCGATGCCGCTCGGTCAGCGCTACCGGCGAGGCACGATGACCGTCGAGACCCGCTGGTCGGGGTTGGCCGTCACCGACACGCTCCTGGACGAGGAGCCGGGCACCGTGCTGGTGCGCGTGCTCACCGGGTCGGCGACCGTACGGCTCACGTTCGCGCCTCGACCCGAGTTCGGCCAGGTGCCCACCCAGCTCGAGCCGGTCGGCGAGACGCTGCGGGTCTTCGGCTCCAACGACCCGATGACGCTCATCGCTCCCGGCGTGGCGTGGCAGATCGTCGAGGACGGCGGTCACCACACGGCGACCGCGACGGTGGACCTCCGTGCGCTCGGGGGCACGGTGGCGCTCGAACTGCGCCTGGGCGGCGACGGTCGGCTGGGCCACGGGCCGACGAGCGACCCGCCCGTGCTCACATCGAGTACCGACGATGAGTTGCGCGAGCCGACCGAGAAGGCGGCTGCCGGGGGCGAACCGCCGACCGGGCGAACCGGGGCGTGGCCGACCTCCGCGACGGGCGCCGCCGGGACCCCGGTCGACCACCATCACGTCATCGCGGCGCACGTGGCCTCCGTGCAGGCGCGGCAGGCGCAGACGGAACGCGAGTGGCGCGAGTGGTGTGCCGCGTTGCGGCTGCCCAACCGGGCGCGCGAGCTCGTCCTGCGCTCCGCCCTGACGCTGCGGGCGCTGTGCTACCGGCCGACCGGAGCCATCATCGCCGCCGGCACGTCGTCGCTGCCCGAGGAGATCGGCGGGGTCCGCAACTGGGACTACCGGTACTGCTGGCTGCGCGACGCGGCGATGAGCGCGCAGGCGCTGGTCCAGCTCGGCTCGGCCGACGAGGCCGACGCGCTGCTGCGGTGGACCCGGCGGGTGATCGAGGGCACGGCCGGGCACCCGGAGCGGCTGCACCCGCTGTACTCGGTGGACGGCAACGAGCTGGGCGCGGAGGCGGTCATTGAGACGCTGCCGGGTTACGCCGGGTCGCGACCCGTACGGATCGGCAACGCCGCCAACCGCCAGGTCCAGCTCGACGTCTTCGGGCCGGTGGCCGACCTGATCGCGCACCTGGCCGACCTGCGGGGTGGTCTCGAACCGTGGCAGGTCGCGCTGCTGAACGACATGGTCGAGGCGGTCTCGCGGCGCTGGCACGAGCCCGACCACGGGATCTGGGAGGCGCGCATCCCACCCCGGCACCACGTGTACTCGAAGGTGATGGGCTGGCTCACCATCGATCGGGCGTTGCGGGTGGGCGAGCGGCACGGTATCCCGGTGGACCCCGGCTGGGCGGCGCTGCGCGACAAGATCGCCCAGGACGTGCTGGAGCGCGGCTGGCACCCGGAGGTCGGGGCCTACACGGTGGCCTACGACCACCCGGAGATGGACGCGTCGAGCCTGTGGATCGGCCTGTCCGGTCTGCTGCCGGCCGACGATCCGCGCTTCCTCGCCACGGTCCTCGCCGTCGAGGCCGAGCTGCGCAGCGGGCCGATCGTCTACCGGTACCGCTGGGACGACGGTCTGCCGGGGCGGGAAGGCGGCTTCCACATCTGCAGCGCCTGGCTGATCGAGGCCTACCTGCGCACCGGGCGACGGGCCGACGCGGAGGAGCTGTTCGAGCAGATGATCGCCTGTGCCGGGCCGACCGGTCTGCTGCCGGAGCAGTACGACCCCGTGACCGAGCACGGGCTGGGCAACCACCCGCAGGCGTACAGCCACATCGGCGTCATCACCTGCGCGCTGCTGCTGGACCAGTCATGACCACGCATGTAGAGACATCTACGCAAGCGCCGACGCCGGACCGGGCCGTGGCGGCAGCGCTGGCCGGCTCGGCGGCCGCGTCCGCGGTCGTGCCGGCCGACGAGGCCGGGCCCGGCATCGCCGCCGCGCTGGCCGAGGCGGCGCGGGCCTGGCGGTGGGTGGTGGGTACCGAGGCCCTGGATTTGCACGCCCAACCGGACGCCTCGCCCCACTGGCCGGCGACCTGCCTCGCGGCCGGCGGCGCGCTGCACCGGGCTCGCGTGGCCCTGGCCGCCGAAGGCCTGCAGGCCCACATCACGCTGCTGCCCGAACCATCCGAACGCACCAACGGATCGGCCGACCGCAACCGCCTGACGGAGACGCCCCATCTGGCCCGGCTCGTGGTCACCGGCACGATCGAGATCACCGACGAGGCCCGCGCGCTCTACGCCGCCACGGACCCGACCGACGCCCGCCACCTGACCGACGCCCCCAC
>JADGGF010000113.1 GCA_019690055.1 Micromonosporaceae bacterium | reverse complement strand
CCGCGCAGCTCGCCGGAGCGGAATCTGGAAGCAACGCCGCGCAGCTCGCCGGAGCGGAATCTGGAAGCAACGCCGCGCAGCTCGCCGGAGCGGAGTCGGCGAGCGATCGGGCGGAGGTGACGGGGTGAGGGCGCGGGTCATCGTCGCCAGCAACCGGGCCTGGGCGGGCGTCTACGCCGACTCGAGCGGGCCCATCCTGGTGACCGGACTGCGCCAGCTCGGGTTCGAGGTCGACGACCCGGTCGTGGTGCCCGACGGTGAGCCCGTCGGCGAGGCCATCCGGGCGGCGGTGGCCGATCGGATCGAGGTTGTGATCACCAGTGGGGGCACCGGCATCACCCCGACCGACCGGACCCCCGAGGTCACCCGGGCCATCCTCGACTACGAGATTCCCGGCATCGCCGAGGCGATCCGGGCCTACTCGCGCGACCGCGTCCCGACAGCCGTCCTCTCCCGCGGTGTGGCCGGGGTCGCCGGCCGCACGCTCGTGGTCAACCTTCCCGGCTCCACCGGCGGCGCTCGGGACGGCCTGGCCGTGCTCCGCTCCGTGCTCGTCCACGCCGTCGAACAACTCGCCGGCGGCGACCACTAACCCCAAGCCTCAAGGCGAGCCGGGCACGCCCGAGCGGAGCGAGGGCCAGCTAGCAGGGCTAGGGTCGAGTCATGCAGGAGCCACTGGACTGGCCGGAGGCGAGACGAGCCGCCCACGCGGCCGGCCTCGCCGCGCGTCCGGCGCCGGTCGACGTTCGGCTCGCCGACGCCGACGGACTCACCCTCGCCGCGCCGCTGTCTCCGCTCACCGACCTGCCCGCGTTCCCGACGTCCAGTGTGGACGGATTCGCGGTCCGCGGGGCCGGCCCGTGGAAGGTGGTCGGCCGGGCGCTGGCCGGTTCGGTGCCGGCTCCTCTCGGCGAGGGCGAGGCGGTCGAGATCGCGACCGGCGCCATGCTGCCCGCCGGTACCGACCAGATCATCCGGGTCGAGGACAGCCAGTCGCTGGAGGACGGGCTCGTCGCCGGTCAGCCCCGGGCGATGCCGGACTGGCGGGAACCCGGAGACGAGGCGCGCGCTGGCGAGCAGCTCCTGCCGGCCGGCACGGTCGTCACCCCGGCCGTCATCGGCCTGGCGGCCTCCTGCGGATACGACACGCTCCCCGTGACCCCCGCGCCCACGGCGGCGGTCGTCATCTTCGGGGACGAGTTGCTCACCAGCGGCCCGCCCAGGCAGGGCCGGGTCCGGGACGCGCTCGGGCCCCAGATACCGGCCTGGTTGGTCCGCCTCGGGGCTCGCCCGGTCACCGGGCTGGATCCCCGCGGGCCGGTGGCCGACACGCTGTCGGCCCACGTCGAGGCGCTCCGCGACGCGATCGACCGAGCCGACCTGGTCTGCACCACCGGCGGCACCATGCACGGGCCGGTCGATCACCTGCACCCGGCGCTGGCGAGCCTCGGCGCCCAGTACCTCGCCAACTCGGTGGCGGTGCGACCCGGCTTCCCCATGCTGCTGGCCTCGGTACCGCGCGAGGGCCGCCCGCCCGCGTTCGTCGCCGGCCTGCCGGGCAACCCGCAGTCGGCGGTGGTCGCGCTGGTCTCGTTGGTGGTGCCCCTGCTGCTGGGGATGGCCGGTCGTCCGCTGCCCGCGTTGGGGCGGGTCCGGCTCACGGCGGCGGTGCAAGGCCGGGGCCCGGCCACCCATCTCGCGCTCGTCCGGCTGCGACCCGGCGCGGCCGAGGGCATCGCGGCCGAAGGCAGAGCGGCCGAAGGCAGAGCGGCCGAAGGCAGAGCGGCCGAAGGGAGGGGTACCTGGCTCGCGGAGCCGCTCGAGCATGTGGGCTCGGCCATGCTGCGCGGGCTCGCCCGGGCCGACGGCTTCGCGGTCATCGCCCCGGGCACCGACGCCGCCGCCGGCGATGAGGTCCCCTTCGTCCCACTGCCCATCGGCGCCAACGGATGGGCCAATTTCTCTCTCGCGACGGAAGGTCAGCCATGAACCACCGGGCCAGCCATGAGTAACAGGGGCCAGCCATGAACGTCGTGCACACTGCGGTCACCACGCAGCCGCTCTCCGTGGCCGACCACGAGGCGGCCGTCGCCCATCCCGCGGCGGGGGCGGTGGTCTCCTTCGCCGGCGTGGTGCGCGACCACGACGGCGGGCGGGGCGTCGTCCGGCTCGTCTACGAGGCGCATCCCAGCGCCGAGGCGGTGCTCGCTGAGGTCGCCCAGGAAATCGCCAAGGACCCGGCCGTCGTGGCGCTCGCCGTGTCGCACCGGGTCGGCGACCTGGGCATCGGCGACGTGGCCCTCGCCGCCGCGGTGGCCACCGCGCACCGCGCCGAGGCGTTCGCGCTCTGCGCCCGGCTGGTCGACGAGGTCAAGGCGCGGCTGCCTGTCTGGAAGCACCAGTTCTTCACCGACGGCACCGACGAGTGGGTCAACTCGCCCTGAGGATCGCAGTTCCTGTTCCGGCGGCACGCTCAGTCTGCCGACGCGCCGCCGGATTCATCGATCAGACCGCTGGATTCGTCTGCAGGCAGTAGAAGCGGTCCAGGGCGTCGTTGGGCGAGTTCAGGCCGAACCACGCGTCCGACGGCACGTCGGCGCACAGGTCGGCGTGCAGCGCCCTGGCCGTGTCCGGCTGGTGGAAGTCGTCCCGCTCGTCCTCGGGGATGTCAGCGCCGGTGAGGACCTTGAGCACCTTGTAGCTACCCGGCCGGTCGCACGGCACCACCCACATCTCGGGCTCCTTCCCTTCGGGAGCCCGGTTGATCAGGCAGGTCTCCACCTTGACGAACTCCGGGCTGTACCGGAACTCGGTCGGCCGCACCGTGGGCGACCGGCTGGGCTCGGTCGTGGTCGTCGTGGTGGGCGAACCGGCCAACTGGCCCGCGTACCGGGAGGTCAACCACCACGAGGCGTACCCGCCCGCGCCCCCGAGCACCACGACCAGCAGGCCCACGAAGACGTACAGACCGGCCCGGCCACCCCCGGTCCGGGTCGATGTGAGCGAGTCATCGTACGCGATCCCCTCGCGCGACCAGGCAGTCGGCGACGCCACGCCCGGGGTGAACTGGTCCGGGCCGCGAGCCGGCGTGGGCAGCGGCTCCGTCGGGGCGGAGGCGGTACCGTGCGTGCCCGACCACGGGTCCTGCGGCTGCGTGTAGGGCGGCTCACCCGGCTGGTACGTCATCTCTCCTCCTGGCCCCTGGCGGACCGTACCGATCATGCCCCTGGCGGGTCTACCGATCGCGCCTCACCGTAGCGTGACCGGGCCACGCCGCCCAGACACCGACGCACATGCCGACAAACACAGGGCACCCCGGGCCGACCCGGGGTGCCCTATCGACCGGCCTGCCCTGAGGCCAGAGCGCGACGCCTAGCCCGGGCGCCCGAAGCTGTGGATCGGCGCCGTGTCCATCCGCGTCATCCGCACCACGTCCCCGGCCTGCGGCGCCTGCATGACGTAGCCGCCACCGACGTAGATCGCGACGTGGTGCAGGTCGTCGTAGTAGAAGACGAGGTCCCCGACCTGCAGATCGGCCCGGTCCACGTAAGGCATCGACCGACGCTGGGCCGCCGCGTTGTGGGGCAGGTAGACGCCGACCTGTTGCCAGGCCTTCATCGTCAGGCCGGAGCAGTCGTAGCCACTGGAGCTCGCCCCGGCCCACACGTACGGGATACCGGCCTGCGCACACGCCCAGGCGGCGGCCTGGTAGCCAGGCGTCGGCAGATACTCGGCCGGGCACGGCCACGGCCGGTACGACCCGGTGCCGCTGGAGGAGGCGTAGGCCTGCCGCCGCAGCTCCTGCAGCTCGTTGATGCGGCGCTCGATGTCGGCCTTGCGGGCCGCCAGATCCGCGTCCTGCGCGGCGAGCTGCTCGACCAGCTCGTCGATGGGGGCCTTCTGGGCGTCGTACTCGGCCTTGAGCTGGAACACGTCCGCGAGCTCCCGCTGCTGGGCCAGGGTCAGGCCGTCCAGGTAGGAGATCCTGTCCGCCAGGTCGGCCGGCGAGCCCTCGGCGAACATGAGGGCCAAGCTGGTGAACGCCGAGTTGCGGTAGACCTGGGCGGCGATGTCACCGATGCGCGACTCGGCCTCGCCCACTTGTGCCGCCAAGGGAGCGATCGCGGCTTGCAGCTCGGCCTGCTTGGCGAGGTTCTGCTCGTACTCCGCGTGCACCGCGTTGTACTGCTCGATGAGCGGCTCGGCCTCGCGCCAGAGCTGATCGATCTGCGCTTCGATGTCCCTCGGGTTGGCGTGGGCCACGGCTGGGGGCAGCAGCACCAACAGGGTGGCTGCCACGGCGGTGATTCGGCTGAGCACTCGAGGAGGTACCACGTCTCTCCTTCGTCCAGACCGCCTACCGGGGACAGGGGCGTCCTGCTCGGCCAGGTGACTCGCGAGGGGTCACCAGCAGTGTGGTGGTCTCCCGGTCCGCCGTAAAGTCCCGGCCGGCTCAGCGCGGTGCTCACTCTGGGCGACCCGGCCGGTCTGCTGAGCCCTGACTCTCCAGGCTCGTCCACGAACCTGAGTCGGAGTGTCGTGGCGACTCGGCGGCATCGAGGCGGTGCCCGGCCTCGGTCATGGTCGACCGTCGTCACAGCCGGACGGTGGACACACTAGGACGCATTCGCGGAAATAGCAAGAATTGCTTCTGCCCCAACGGATCCGGGCGGGGACTTATCTACGTTCCGCAATGGTGTCATTACGCTGCGCTGGTACCAGCACGCCGAGCACATCGTGGAGCGTGAGCACACCGAGCGGGCTGCCGCCCTCGCTGACCAGGACCATATGGCGGCGGTTGCGCCGCATCGCCAGCAGCAGGTCGCCCAGGCTCTGCCGGGGCGCCACCACGTCCAGCCGACGGATGAGGCGGGTCGGGATCGGGGCGAGCCGATCCGGCAACCCGATCACGTCCTTGACATGCACGAACCCCACAACCCGGCGGCTGGCCATGTGCACCACGGGGAACCGCGACCGACCCGTTCGCGCGGCCAGCACCTCGAGGAAGGCGGGGGAGACATCCACCGGCACCGTGGTGACCTGCGACCACGGGCGCATCGCGTCGGCGGCGGTGAGCGTGCGCAGCGCCAGCGCCCCCTCGATGCGGGCGTACTCCTCGGGGTCGAGCAGCCCCTCCGACCGTGCCTGGGTCACCAGCCCGGCCAGCTCGTCGGCGGTGTAGACCGTCTTCACCGCGTCGGCGGCCTCGATCCGCCACAGCGCCAGCACCCGGACGGAGACCCACTTGAGCGCCACCAGCACGGGTTTCGTGGCGACGCAGAACCAGTACATCGGCGGCCCGAGCCACAACACGGCCGCGTCCGGGCCGGCGAGCGTCAGGTTCTTCGGCACCATCTCGCCGACCACGGTGTGCAGGTAGACGACGATGCCCAGCGACAGCACGAAGGCGACCGGGTGCACGGCCGAGTCGGGCAGGCGGGCGGCGTGGAACGGCCCTTCGAACAGGTGCGCCAGCGCCGGTTCGGCGATCGCGCCCAGCCCGAGGGAGCTGATCGTGATGCCCAGCTGGGCCCCGGCCACCATGAGGGGAATCGAGTTCATCGCCCGCAGCGCCAGGCGAGCGCGGATGCTCGAGGCGGCCAACGGTTCGATGACCGTACGCCGGGCGGCGATCAGGGCGAACTCGGCGCCCACGAAGAACCCGTTGGCGAGCAACAGCAGCAGCGCGACGAACAGGTTCACAAGGTCTCCCGGCTCATAGGGTCTCCTCGGACGGATCCCGTTCGGGCGCCACCACGCGCACCTGCTCCACCCGGCGACGCTGCACCTCGACGACGGTGAACTCCCAGCCGCCCTCGGTCACGGTCTCGCCGGCCACGGGGATGTGCCCGAGCCGAGCCATGAGGAATCCGGCGAGCGTCTCGTACGGACCCTCCGGCAGCCGGAACCCGGTGATCTCGGCCAGCTCGTCCTCGCGCAGCACCCCGTCGACGAGCCAGGTGCGCGGCCCACCCACCACGGTGACCTCCTGGCCACCCACGTCGTTGCCGTGCAGGCCCTCGACCCCCGGCGCCGGGGCGAGCGGGCCGAGGATCGGCTCCTCGACGTCGTGCTCATCCGAGATGTCGCCGACCAGCTCCTCGACCAGGTCCTCGATGGTGACCACGCCGTCCGTGCCGCCGTACTCGTCCACCACGATCGCCACGTCGGCGCCCGCGCTCTGCAGCGCCGCGAGCACCCCGTCGAGGTCCAGCGACTCGGGCACCAGCACCGGCTCCCGGGCCACCGACCGTACGGGCGTCGACGATCGGGCAGCGACCGGCACCCGCAGGGCGTCGATCACGCCGACCACCCCGACCACCGAGTCGAGGGTGTCGACGTAGACGGGGAACCGGCTCTTGCCGGTTGCCCGGGCCAGGTCGAGCATCGCCTGCACCGACTCGGTCGCCGCGATGCCGATCACGTCCACCCGTGGAGTCATCGCCTCGGCCGCCCGCTTGTCGCCGAAGCGGATCGTCCGGCGCAGTAGCACCGCCGTCTCCTCCGGCAGAGCCCCCGCCTTCGCCGAATAGGCCGCCAGCAGACCCAGCTCCTCCGGCGAGCGGGCGCTGGCCAGCTCCTCCTGCGGTTCGATGCCCAAGCGGCGGACGAGGGCGTTCGCCGAGCCGTTGAGCAGCCGGATCAGCCACGCGAACACGGCCGAGAAGACCCGCATCGGCCCGGCGGTGCGGCGGGCGGTCGGCATCGGCCGGGCGATCGCGGCGTTCTTCGGGATGAGCTCGCCGAAGAGCATCGAGACCACCGTGGCCAGCGCCAACGCCACCACGCTCGCCACCGTGGGCGCCGCGGCACCGAGGAACGACAGCGCCGGCCGGAACAGCCGCGCCAGTGCGGGTTCGGCGAGGTAGCCGGTCAGCAGGGCCGTGATCGTGATGCCGAGCTGGGCCCCGGAGAGCTGGAACGAGAGCTGACGAAGCGCTCGGCGGACGGTGCGGGCAACCGGGTCACCGGCCCGCGCCTGCGCGTCGACGGCGGCGCGATCGACCGTGACGAGGGAGAACTCGGCCGCCACGAAGAAGGCGTTGCCGGCGGTGAGGGCAACAAACGCCAGCAACGGAAGTATGACCGATAAAGCTCCGGCGTCGATCTGTCCTCACCTTCCCGAGGCGAATTCTGCCACATCGGGCCGGTCCGGGCGGCATTCCGCCTTGTCGAAACCTCGAAGACGGGCGATGCTGTCGGGCACAGAAGGCGCGGGACCGGGGAGGTAGTCACGTGCGCGAAATGATGTTGGGCATCATCGCGGTCGGGCTCGTCGCCGGTGTCGTGCTGGGCCGGAACACCGAGCGGGCCCGCCGAGCCTACAAGGACTGGGGCACGGCACGGGCCGCGGTGCCGAAGGGGCGGGCCACCGCCATCGCCGAGATCCGGCGGGCGCTGATCACCGGCGTGATCATCGCGGTGGTCGTCATCGCCCTGGTCACATTCGCGCTGAGCAACGGATCGTAAGACGTACCGCTACCCGGGCGCGGTCCATCGCGGACCGCGCCCTGGCCCGCGTAGGCGCTCCCCGCGCTGCGCAGGCACGGTCCGGTCGCGCGGCGTACGCCCAACCGCATGGCGTGGGCCCAACGGCAGGGCGTGCGCGCCCGCGGCTTACTTGCCGAGCGACCGCAGCAGCACGGTGGCGACGTCGACGACCTCCACGTCGTCGCCCACCTCGCCGGCCGAGCGCTTCTGCGTCACGCCGTCGTTGAGCATCGTCAGGCAGAACGGACAGGCGGCCGCGATCGTCTTGGCGCCGGTGCCGATCGCCTCCTCAACGCGCTCGATGTTGATGCGCTTGCCGATGCGCTCCTCCATCCACATGCGAGCGCCGCCGGCGCCGCAGCAGAACGACCGCTCCGCGAACCGGCCCATCTCGACGAAGCCATCGCCCTCGGCGGTCGCGCCGTCCACAGTGAACGACCCGATGAGCTCGCGGGGCGGGCTGAAGATCCGGTTGTGCCGGCCGAGGTAGCACGGGTCGTGGTAGGTGACGCCGCCCTCGATCGGCCGCACCGGGGTGAGCTTCCCTTCGGCGACGAGCCGGGCCAGCAGCTGCGTGTGGTGGACCACCTCGAAGGACGCGCCGAGCTGCGGGTACTCGTTGGCCAGCGTGTTGAAGCAGTGGGCACAGGTGGCGACGATCTTCTTCGTCGGGCGATCGCCGAACGCCTCGCCGAGCGTCTCCACGTTCTGCTTCGCGAGCATCTGGAAGACGAACTCGTTGCCCATCCGCCGCGCCGGGTCGCCCGTGCAGGTCTCGCCCTCGCCCAGGATCGCGAAGCTGACCCCGGCCTCGTGCAGCAGCGTCGCCACGGCCTGGGTGGTCTTCTTCGCGCGGTCGTCGAAGGCACCGGCGCAGCCGACCCAGAACAGGTACTCCCAGTCGTCGGTCTCGCCCACCCGCGGCACCGGGAAGTCCAGGCCCTTGGTCCAGTCGGCTCGGGTGTTCGGCGGGGCGCCCCACGGGTTGCCCTTGCTCTCCAGGTTGCGCAGCATCACGCCCGCCTCGGCGGGGAAGCTGGACTCGACGAGGACCTGGTATCGACGCATGTCGACAATGTGATCCACGTGCTCGATGTCGACCGGGCACTGCTCCACGCAGGCGCCACAGGTCGTACACGACCAGAGCACGTCGGGGTCGATGACCCCACCCTCCTCGGCGGTGCCGACCAGCGGCCGCAGCGCCTGCGCCGGCCCCGAGCCGACGACCCGCGGGAAGCCGGCCTCGGGGACCCCGTGGCCGCGCTGGGCATCCTTGAGCTGGGCATCCTTGAGCAGGGCCTTGAGGTCGACCTCCGGCCCCGGCTTCGGCGCGCCACCGATGATGTACGGGGCCTTCGCGAACAGGTGGTCGCGCAGGTCCATGATCACGAGCTTGGGGGAGAGCGGCTTACCCGTGTTCCAGGCGGGGCACTGCGACTGACACCGACCGCACTCGGTGCAGGTGGCGAAGTCCAGCATCCCCTTCCAGGTGAAGTCCTCGATCTTTCCCCGACCGAAGGTGTCGTCCTCGCCCGGATCCTCGAAGTCGACCGGCTTGCCGCCCGACTCGATCGGCAGCAGGGCACCGAGCGCGATCGGCTCCCGCTTCGTCAGCACGTTGATCGGCGCCAGGGCGATGTGCAGGTGCTTGGAGTACATGAGCAGGACCAGGAAGCCCATGATCACCAGGATCTGGCCCAGGATGAAGACCGTCTCGATGACCTCGTTGGCGGTGTGGCCGAGCGGCTCCAGGGCCAGCGCCGTGGTCCGGGAGGCGAACGTCCACCACGAGTCGCCCCACGGGAACACCCCGGTGTTGACCTGCGCGCCCCGGTAGAGCAGCAGGGTCGCGATGACCAGGAAGATCATGCCGAGGATCTGCCAGGCCGCGCCGAGGTGCGACCCGTAGAAGCGGGACGACCGGTCCAACCGGGCCGGGTCCTGCCGGCGGCGCAGAATCGCGAACGTCACGATGCCGGCGAGCACCGCCACGGCGAACAGGTCCTCGAGGAAGCCGACGACCGCCCACCGGCCGATGATCGGCACGTGGAAGTCCTTGTCAAACAAGGCGCCGTACGCCTCGATGATCGTCAGGCCGAGGATCAGGAAGCCCCAGAAGGTGAACGCGTGGGCCAGGCCCGGCACCGACCAGCGTAGCAGCCGCTGCTGGCCGATGACCTCCCGCACCTCGGTGCGCAGCCGCTGCCCGATGTTCCGGATCCGACCCGTCGCGGGCTGGCCGGACGTGATCAGCCGGTACAGCCACCAGACGCGCCGGCCGGCGATGGTGATCGCGACCGCGCTGCCCGCCAGACCGATGATCAGGCGCCACCACATCATGGCCGTCCTCCAGAGGGGGATATCCCGCCGAGCCTATGCGGTCGCGTTACCGCGCGGTAACTGGGCGGCACCGTGATATGGCCGACTCCCGCGACGCTTGCGGAGCGGGAGCAGGTAAGCACAGCCGCGACGCTTGCGGAGCGGGAGCGCGTCTGGGAGCCCAGAAGATGACTTTCTGGGCACGTGCGTGGGAGTGACCTGCCCAAGAAGCGACTTCCTGGGTGTTGGCGCAACGCACACCAGGGTTGTCCACAGGCTGTGGACAACCCTGGGGAAAATTACACGGATGTGATTTGGCCGCACGCCGGCACGCCGACGACCACCAAGCGGCCCGGTCGCAACCGCGGCGGGTCAGCGCCAGCGCGAGAGGACCACGAGCGCCCCGATCATGGCGCCGAATCCGATGAGCAGGTTCCCCCACTCCAGCTTGACCAGGAACAGGAACGAGTCGCCGAGGTCCTGCCACGCGTTGGTGAGGTAGTACGTGACCAGCCACACGATCGCGAAGATGATCAACCCGAGGGCGGTGACCGGCACCCAGGCCGGGCTGGGCTTCCGGGTGGCAGCCGCCACCTGCGGGCGCAGCTCCGGGGGTGGCGTATAGATCTTCTTCTTGCGCACGGATGACTTCGGCACGGCTACTCCTGACAGGGGACAACGACCACATTGCCGCCAGATCGCCCCGCGACCGGCACATATGGTCCAAGCAAGCGTAGTTCAACCCGCGGCAATCCACAGGAGGGGGCGCCGGTGGCCGGGGGTGAGCGGGGGCACGTCACACCGCGGGACAACCCGACAAACGCCATCATCTCGCTCAATCCAGCCC
>JADGGF010000771.1 GCA_019690055.1 Micromonosporaceae bacterium | reverse complement strand
TCCTGGTCAGGCCCCCGTTTATCTGTCAGGCCCCCGTTTATCTGTCAGGCCCCCGTTCTCTAGTCCGGCCCCTGTGCTCCTCAGGCCCAGTTGAGGGTGCGCTCGACGGCCTTGCGCCAGCGGGCGTACCCCGCCTCGCGTTCGGCCGCCGACACGCCCGGCTGCCAGGACGCCGCGGCCCGCCACTGGGCCCGCAGCGTGTCGAGGTCGGGCCAGTAGCCGACCGCCAGCCCGGCGGCGTACGCGGCCCCCAGGCAGGTCGTTTCGTTGATCTCCGGTCGAACCACGGGGACGCCCAGCGCGTCGGCCTGTACCTGCGGCAGGATCGGGCTCACCGTCATCCCGCCGTCGATCTTCAAGTGGGGCAGGGGCAGGCCGGCGTCGGCGGCCATGGCGTCGGCCACCTCGCGAACCTGCCAGGCCACCGCCTCGAGCGCGGCGCGGGCGAGGTGCGCCTTGGTGACGTAGGCGGTCAGCCCGGCGATGATGCCGCGGGCGTCGGCGCGCCAGTGCGGGGCGAACAGGCCGGAGAACGCGGGCACGATCACCGCGCCGCCGCTGTCCGGCACCGACCCGGCGAGACTGTCCATATCGGACGCTTTTGCGATGAGCCCCAGGTTGTCCCGCAGCCACTGCACCAGCGACCCGGCGACTGCGATCGATCCCTCCAAGGCGTACACCGGCGCCTGGCCGGCGAGCTGGTAGGCCACGGTCGTGATCAGCCCGGCCCGGCTCGGCGTGGGCGTGGCGCCGGTGTTCTGCAGCAGGAACGCGCCCGTGCCGTAGGTGCACTTCGCGTCACCCCGGTCGAAGCACGCCTGCCCGAACAACGCCGCCTGCTGGTCGCCGAGCGCGGCCGCGACCGGCACGCCGTCGAGCTCACCGCGGGCGGTCCCGTACACCACCGACGACGGCGCGATCTCCGGCAGCATGGCCCGGGGTACCCGCAGGGCCTCACACAGCGAGTCGTCCCAGTCGACCGTGGCCAGGTTCATGAGCAGGGTGCGGCTGGCGTTGGTCACGTCGGTGACGTGCCGGCCGGTGAGGTTCCAGATCAGCCAGGTGTCGATCGTCCCGAAGATCACCTCGCCCGCCTCGGCCCGGGCGCGCAGCGACGGGTCGGTGTCGAGCAGCCAGGCGATCTTGGGGCCGGAGAAGTACGTGGCCAGCGGCAGCCCGGTCGCGGCGCGGAACCGGTCCTGCCCCCCGTCGGCGGCGAGCGCCGCCACGAGCTCGTCGGTCCGGGTGTCCTGCCACACGATCGCCGGGTGCACCGGTTGGCCGGTGCGCCGGTCCCACAGGACCGTGGTCTCGCGCTGGTTGGTGATGCCGATGGCGGCGAGCTCGCGGGGCCCGATCC
>JADGGF010000112.1 GCA_019690055.1 Micromonosporaceae bacterium | reverse complement strand
AGCCGGGCCCGGCGCGGGCGCCGGAAGTTCGCCGGCGACGACCGCGCTGGGCGGGGTGGAGTGTCCAGGGTGGACGCTGGCTCGCGTCCGTTTGATCGACACGATGGCCACGATCAGCACGACGAGCGTCACCAGGGTGGCCAGGCCGATGCCGAGCTGGGGTGGGACGTTCGGGGCCAGCCCGATCGCGCCCCCGGCGAGGAAGATGAGCATCAGCAGCGTCTCGGCGCGGGCGAAGGCGTCGGCCCGGTCGCGCTCGGAAACACGCTCGTGGATCGCCGCGTCCACGCCGACCTTCGCCAGCCCGCTCGCCACCGCCGTGCCCCAGCACAGGGCCAGGATCGACAGGAAGCTGAACCGTACGCTCGCCCAGGGCCCGGCCAGCGCGACCAGCACCGCGCCGGTGACCAGCAGCGGCACCGTCCGGCCGGCCCGCCGGGCCATGCCGACGACGGTCGCGACCAACGTACCCAGGCCGAATGCGGCGCCCACCACGGCGAGTTGGGGTGCCTGCCCGTTGACGGTCAGCACGCCGCCTCCCAACCCGTCCGTGCGGATCGCGAACGCCAGGAACACCAGCAGGAACCCGTAGAGCAGGCGCAGCGAACCGGCGCCGAGCACCGCCATCCCCACCGACCGTCCACTGAGGATGGACGGACCGCGGGTGCCGTCCGGACCGCGCGTCCGAGAGCGCCAGGGCAGCCCGAACGGTCGGGGCGGTGTCTGGGGTGGTTCGGTGTCGGCCAGCGGGGGCAGGTTGATGGCGATGACCGCGCCGATAGCGAAGATCACACTCGCCAGGCGCAACGGCCACTGTGGACCGGTCAGGGCCAACAGGAAGCCGAACACGATCGCGAGGGACCCGGCCAGCGTGGCGAAGACCGTGGCCCGGGCCGAGGCCTGGGCCGGCCGCAGGCCGGTGGTGGTCACCAGCCGGGCCAGCGCCGCGCTGCGGGCCGCGGCGTACCCGCGGGAGAGCAGGATCATGCCGAAGGCGGCGCCGTACAGCCCGAGCCCGCCGTCGACGTTCATCGAGATGATCCAGGCCAGGACCGCCCGCAGGAACAGGCTCGCCGCGAGGGTGAAGCGCCGGCCGTGCCGGAACCGGTCGAGCAGCGGGCCGATCAGCGGCGCCACGATGGCGAAGGGCACCAGCGCGACGACCAGGAAGAGCGCGACCCGGGTGCGGGCGTCGGAGATCGAGCCGGTGAACAACAGGGCGGTGAGCAGCCCGATCACGACCAGGACGTCGCCGGCGACGGCCGAGGTGTGGACATCGAGCAGGCGCATCAGCCCCGGATTGCCCGCGCCGCCCATCTGGCGGGCGGCGCCGACCACCCGACCGGTGCCGCGGACGACCTCCCGGCCGCCGGTGACCGTACCCCGGACGATGGCCCCCGCCGCGTCCCGTCCACCCGTCCGGCCCACATCGTTGCCCGGCATGCGTCCATCCTGGCCCATAGTCACCTGTCCGGTACAGGCCGCACCGCCGCCGGCGCCACCGCCCGCATGGCCGCCCCGCCCGGCGCCTGGTGCGGCGACCGTCGTGATCACGGCCCCGGGCCCCCGCGGTCATCACCGGTACGGCAAGATTGTGTGCCGTGACCGGATCCCAGACCGCCACGCGGGCCAGCGCCCGGCCCGACGCCGTGTGCGCCGCGGCGGTCGATGAGGCGCGAGCGGCCATCCTGGACGACCACGTGGGCGAGCACCTCGGTGTGGTCGCCGAGGGCGAACGCCTGGTGACCCACTACTTCGCCTGCAGCCTGCCCGGCTACAAGGGATGGCGCTGGGCGGTCACGGTCGCCCGGGCCCCCCGCGCACGTACAGTGACGATCTGCGAGACCGTGCTGCTGCCCGGCGAGGGCGCGCTGCTCGCACCGAGCTGGGTTCCGTGGCACGAGCGCCTCCGGCCGGGCGACTTGGGCGTCGGTGACCTGCTGCCCACGCCCCCCGACGATGAGCGCCTCGCGCCCGGCTACCTGCAGTCCGACGATCCGGCCGTCGAGGAGGTGAACTGGGAGATCGGCCTGGGCCGCGCCCGGGTGATGAGCCGCCAGGGTCGGACCGAAACCGCGCAGCGCTGGTACGACAGCGACCACGGGCCCAAGGCGCCGATCTCCGTCAATGCCCCGGCGAACGCGCGCTGCGGCCTGTGCGCGTTCTACCTTCCGTTGGCCGGCGCGCTGCGGCAGGCGTTCGGGGTCTGCGCCAACCTGTACGCCCCGGACGACGGACGGGTCGTGTCGGTCGACCACGGCTGCGGCGCCCACTCGGAGGTGCTGGTCGAGACGACCGCACCCGTCGATGAGCTGCCGACCGTCTACGACGACGGGGAGGTCGAGCCGGTCGCCGTTGACGAGGTGAGCCCCGTCGACGATCAGAGATCAGCCGACGAGGAGAGATCAGCCGACGAGGAGTGATCGGCGGTTCGACTGGCGGGTCCGCGGGCGACCCGGCCGCCGGGCACCGGGCGTCAGTCAAGCCAGTGCTCGCGCGCGGGAAGCAGCGCCTCCAACGCCGGCCAGACGTCGTCGGGAATGGGATGGGTGGCCAGGGCGGTCGTCTCGGCGATGCGGCCGGGCTCGGAGACACCGACCACAGTGGACGTAATCCGCGGGTCCCGCAACGAGAACTGGAGAGCCGCCGCAGCCAGCGGCACCGAGGCCTCGTCGCACACCCGCTGCATCGCCGCGACGGCGTCGACGATGGCCGGCGGCGCGGGGCGGTAGGCGTACCGGTGTTGCTGCGACAGGCCCTTGGCCAGGATGCCGCCACCGTACGGCGCCGCATTCAGGTACGCCGCCCCCAGCGCCAGCGTCTCCTCGATGAGCGGCTCGGCGCTGCGGTCAAGCAGCGTGTACCGGTTGTGGTTGAGCACGACCTCGAAGACGCCGGACCGGACGAGCTCGCGCGCCATCGGGACGTCGCCCATGGCGAGTCCGATGTGGCCGATCACGCCCTCGTCGCGCAGCGCCACCAACGCCTCCACCGGGCCGCCGGCGGCCAGCGCCTCGGACGCGGTGAGGAAGAACTCGGGGTCGTGCAGGTGCATCAGCGGCACGTAGTCCAAGCCGAGCCGGGTCAGGCTCTCCTCGACCGACCGCCGTACCCGGTCGCCCGAGAAGTCACGGGTCACCGGGTCGGCGTCCACTTTGGTGGCCAGCACGACCCCGGCGGGCACGCCACCGCGGCGGCGCAGCACATTCCCGATGCAGGTCTCCGACGCGCCATTGCCGTAGGCGTTAGATGTATCGATGAAGTTGTACGGGCCGGCCAGGGCCGCCTCGACCGTGCGTTCGCCGACCTCAGCGCTGACGGGGTAGCCGTAGGTGTAGGAGGCGCTGCCTAACGACGCGGTGCCGATGCAGATTCGGGTCACCCGCAGGCCCGTCCGGCCCAACTCACGCAAGGACTCGCCGGTGCTCGTCACCGGTTGACGCCCGTCGCCGGACAGGTCGTATACGCCGTCCGCCACGGGTCACCGGGCCACTGTATCGGTGTCGGCCTGACCGCTGGAGGACCCGGACTGGCGGGCGCGGCCCCGGTCGTGGATGGCCATCAGGACGATGCCGACCAACCCCAGGCCCGCCCCGGTAAAGCAGATGACGGGCCAGTCCTCGTTGCCGCCGCGCGCGAGGGTCGGCCGGATCGCCAGGAAGCCCAGGCCGAGCACCAGCCAGAGCACCGTGCCCGCCACCGCGAACGGCACCATGGGCGGGTCGAGCGGGGACAGCCGGCGCAGTCGCGAGCGTTCGGTCACGCCGTCAGGGTACGCGAACCGATGCTGTCCTCGGCCGGGTCACGGCACGGTCGGCCAGCGGCGGCTGGGCCGACGCGGTTCCCGATTCGCAACGGATGTCCGCGTCGCCGCGATCGTCGGATGGCCGTCAGGTGCGTTCCCCTATTGCGGTCCTTACCGGCACTTCGGCGACTGGTTAGCTATGCTAAGTATCTTGGAGAGGTAGTAAGCGATTAGGAGTCGAGACGGTGGTGGCGGGAGCGTTTGTACGGAGCAAGCTTCGGACTACCTTCCAGGCGCTGACCGTCCGCAACTACCGTCTCTTCGCCAGTGGCCAGCTCGTCAAGCAGCACGGCGTCTGGATGCAGTTCATCGCCCAGGACTGGTTGGTGCTGGAGCTCTCCAACAACTCGGCGACCGCGCTGGGCCTGGTGACCGGCCTGCAGTTCGCGCCCGTCGTGCTCCTGTCGCTGTACGGCGGCAAGCTGGCCGACCGGCTGGATCGGCGGCGGCTGCTCGTCGTCCTCAACGCCATCTCGACGGCGCTCGCCCTGGGGGCCGGGCTGCTCGTCACCATCGACCTCATCACGCTGCCGCTGGTCTTCGCGTTCGCCGGGCTGCTGGGCTCGGTGAACGCGATCGAGAACCCGGTGCGGCAGGCGTTCATCTCGGACCTCGTCGAACCGGCGTTGCTGCCCAACGCGCTCGGCCTCAGCTCGGCGTCGTTCAACACTGCCCGCATCATCGGCCCGGCATTGGCCGGGGTCGGGATCTGGCTGGCGGGGCTCGGCCCGGTGTTCCTGTTCGCTGCCCTGTGCTACCTGGTCGCCACGCTGTTCGTGCTGGGGATCCGGCGCGCCCAGCTGTACGGCGTCGGCCCGGACGGCGTGGCCGGGTACGGCCGCGCCGAGGACGGGGGCCGCCGCGCCCGGCCGGCCAAGGGCGAGACGCGGATCCGCGACGGCTTGGCCTACGTGTTGCGCCGCGACGACCTGTGGCTCGTGCTCTCGCTGCTGCTCGTGGTTGGCCTGGCCGGTTTCAACTTTCAGTTGACGCTCGCCGTGCTGGCCAAGAACGTCTTCGGCACGCAGGCGCAGCAGTTCGGTCTGTTGACGACGGCGCTCGCGGTGGGCGCGCTCGCGGGGGCGCTGGTCAGCGGCGCCCGGCGGTCCCGGCCGAGCACCTACGTGGTCATCGCCGCGGGGACGGCGTTCGGGCTCCTGGAGATGGTCGCGGGCCTCGCCCCGACCTTCTGGACGACGGCCGCGGTCCTGGTGCCGACCGGCTTCTTCATGATCTTCTATGCCCAGGCCACCAACCAGGCGGTGCAGCTCGGGGTCGCCCCCGAGTACCGGGGCCGCGTGATGGCGCTGTTCACGCTGGTGTTCCTGGGCACCACGCCGGTCGGAGGGCCGCTGGTCGGCCTGGTGAGCGAGCACCTCGGACCGCGAGTCGGGCTATGGGGCGGCGGGCTGATCAGCGTGCTCGCCGCGTTGGTCACCCTGGGCGTGCAACTGCACCGGTCGGGGGAGCGCCTGAGCGTGACGCTCGACCCGCTCCCGCACGTGAAGGTCGTTCCCGCGCCCGTGAAGGCGGCCTAGCGGATCCCCGGCCGTCCGCACGCCAGCGGCGCAACCCGGGCCGCGGACGGCGGCGCGACAATCGCGGCGGTCCATGGCAGGGTGTGGCTCATGGAGTACGCCAGACTGCGGGAGTGCCTGGCGAGCGATGTCGCCCGCCTTCGCGAGGTCGCCAACGACGTCGACGGCTCGGCGCCGGTACCGAGCTGTCCCGGGTGGACCATCACCGACCTGGTCGGCCACGTCGGTGCCGTCTACCTGCACAAGGTGGAGTGCATGGTGCGCGGCGTCCAACCCGAGACGTGGCCTCCCGCGGGCCTGGCCGAGGAGGCCGAGCGACAGCCGGTCGCCCTGCTCGACCGGGCGTATCGCGCGCTGGCGCACGAGTTCGACACGCGCCTGCCCAACGCTCCGGCCGCCGGGTGGTACGAGCCCGACCGTACAGTCGGCTTCTGGATCCGCCGGATGGCCCACGAGACGGTGATCCACCGCATCGACGCCGAGCTCGCCGCCGGGGTGCCGCCGGCCCCCGTCCCGGACGACCTGGCGATCGATGGAATTGAAGAGTTCCTCTACGTCTTTGTCGTGTACGGTACCAGCGCCTGGCTCGAGTGGAGCCGCGAGGCCCTCGCCGAAGCGGACGGGCAGGACGTCCGGCTGGTGACGACCGGCGGCGCGTGGCTCGTGCACCCCACCCGGGAGGGGGTGCGGGTGTCCGAGGACCCGTCCGGGCCGGTGGCGACCGAGGTGAGCGGGGCGCCCGCCGACCTGCTGCGTTGGGTGTGGGGCCGGGCCGCCGACGATGCCGTGACCGTCACCGGCGACCCGGCGCGCCTCGGTCCGCTGCGGAAGATCTTCAGCGTCGTGGCCCAGTGATCGATGTCTGGTGACGGCGCGCGCCCCACTCACCGGCTGTTCATCGCGGTCGATCCATCCGCCGAGGCGGTCGAGCACCTCGGCACGGTCGTGGACCGGCTGCGGGTGAGCCTGGCCAACGCGCCGGGCCGGTCGACCCGGCTGACCCGGCGGGAGAACTGGCACATCACCGTCGCGTTCCTGGGCGATGTGCCGACGGCGCGGCTACCGGTGGCCGCGGCGGTGATGCAGGAGGTCGCGGCCAGGCTGGTTCCGCTCCGGTTGTCCGTGGCCGGGGGCGGCACGTTCGGCGGCCGACGCGATCCGATCCTCTGGGCCGGGATCGGGGGCGAGGTGGATGGCCTGCGTCGCCTCGCCCGGCTCCTGCAGCGCGGGCTGCGGCGGGCGCGGTTGCCGGTCGACGACCGACCACCCCGGCCGCACCTGACGCTCGCCCGGCCCGGATCCCGGCTGACGCCGGAGGACGTCGCCGCCGACGTCGCCACGTTGGCGGGCTATGAGGGGCCACCATGGACGGCATCCGCCCTGTACCTCATGCGCAGCGAGATCGAGCAGTCGCCCACCGGCCCGGCCCCGAAGTACACCGCGGTGGCCACGGCCCCCCTGGGCCCGGCGTCGTGACCCTCGGCGTCCTCGGTCGCGTCCGGCTCGCCCCCGGCGTGTAGCGTCCGCGGCGATGGATCGGGAACGGGTGGCCGCGGCCTGGTCGGTGCGGGCCGTGCTGGCGGGCAGCGCGGTGATCGCGGTCAGCACGGTCGTGACCATGCTCGTCGTCGAGGCGTTCGGCGGCACCGAGCGCTGGCGCGCGGCGGTCGAGCAGGCCGGGGCGTGGGCCCCGGTGGTGTACGTCCTGCTCAAGGCCACGACGTTCGTCGCCGCGCCGCTCTCCGGCACCTCGCTGAAACTGGCCGCCGGGGCGCTCTTCGGGGTCTGGGCCGGGTTCTGGTACACCCTGGCCGGCAACGTGCTCGGCGGCTGTGTCAACTTCGGGATCGCCCGGTGGCTGGGCCGGCCGGCGGTGCGGCGGCTGGCCGGAGCGCGGGCGCTCGCCCGGATCGACGGCGGCGCCGTGCGGATCGGCGGCTGGCGGGCCCTGCTCGCGGCCCGGGTCTTCCTCGCCCCGTTCTACGACCTCGTGAGCTACGCCGCCGGCCTGTCGAACCTGCCGTTTCGGCACTACCTCGCGGTCAGCGTCGTCGGCGGGGTGCCGGCGTCGCTCTTCTTCGTCGTGGTCGGTGACGCCGCCGCCCGCGGCGGCTGGGTGCCGTACGCCGTGCTCGCCGGGTGTCTCGCGTTCGGCTTGGCCGCGTCGGCGGTCTTCCTACTCCGCCGTCGCCGGGGCGGGGTCGGCGGCGCCTCCGGTGTTTCCGGCGACCCCGAGGCGCTCGGCCCGGGCCCGGGTGGTGGCGAGGATCCACACGCCGACGCCGGTCAGCAGCAGGCAGCCGTACTGGGCGCCGGTCAGCCCGAACAGCTCCCGGTCGTGTATCCGCAGGAAGTCGGTCAGGAAGCGCAGGACCCCGTACCACACGCTGAACACGCCGATGAGCACCCCCGGCGGTAGGCTGCGCCGGCGCAGCACCAGCAGCAGCGCGACGAAGAGGACGAGCAGGTGCAGCGTCTCGTACGCCGCCGTCTGGTGGATCACGGCGCCGACTTCCGGCTCATCCTCTATCGCGTCCCCGCCCCGCCAGGTCAGCCCGAACGGGAAGGAGGCCGCGCCGCCGAAGTGCTCACCCACGGCGACGCAGCCGATGCGCCCGATCGCCTGTCCGATGGTCAGGCCGAGGGCCACCGCGTCGGCGAAGTGCCACCGGTGGATCGGCTCGAGGCGCCGCAGCAGCGGCAGCGCGACCAGCGTCGCGAGGATGGCCCCGCCGGTGAACTGCAGCCCGCCCTTCCAGATCGCGAACGCCTCCCAGAACGAGCCGAGCTTGTCGTAGTTGGTGATGACGTACGTGAGACGGGCGCCCACGATGCCGGCCAGCACCAGCCAGGGCGCCAGCCGCAGCACCTCGTCCTGGGGCAGGCCCCGGGGCCGGCCGTACCGCCCGGCCACGAGCGTGCCGACGATCACCCCGACCGCCACGCACAGCCCGAAGACCTGCAGCCGGATCGGACCTATCTGGATGTACGGAAACGTCGTGTACGGAAGTCCGAACATGCCCGATGCCTGCCTATCGTCCGATCCATCACTGGCCACCTACGGCGCGAAGGATCGTATCGGCCGAGCGAATCGCCGGCCAGGGGCGATCGAGAGACGCACCGGTCCGGCCGTTGCCGGTCGGTCAGGCGTCCTTGGCCGGGGCGGGACCGAAGAGGATGTCGTCCCAGTTGGGGCCGCGCTTGACGGGCCGGCCTTCGGACGTGGCGTCGGGGGCGGTTCGGCGCGGCCGGAGCACCGCGAGAGACGGCACGGCCGGCGTGTCGATCGGTGACTCCCGCTCCTCCTCGTAGAAGGCGCGGGCGCTGCGCCGCCGGGGCACCTCGCCGGTCGCGGCGGCCGAGGCCACCGACGGCCGGGTGCCGGCCGCAGCGGCGGCGGGCGCGGGCGCCGGAACGGGGTCGAGGCTGCGCGTCGGGGCCGGTGTCCCCAGCGGCCGCTCCAGCGTGGCGAGCAGCGCGTCGCGACCGGACCGGATGGGGTCCCGCGCGGGGCGGGCATCCCGTCCGCCGAAGATCGGCTCGTGGCCGGTGGTGTCCGGCCGGGGCGGGGCCACGTCGTGGCCGCTCTTGGGCGTCGACTCCGACGGGTTCGCGCACAGGTACTGCGCCATGTCGTCGAAGGGCGAGATGAGCTGGCGGGCCTTGTCCATCTCCCACGTCGCGCTGACGGTCGTGCGGCCGGAGGGCCACGTCGCCACGATGCGCCACGTGCCGTCGTCGCGCCGGTACGCGTCCCAGGAGATCTTCTCCAGCTCCACCCCGTGCTGGCTGAGCCGGGCGTCGACCACCTCGGCGAGGGTCTGGCCCTTCTCCGAGTTCTTGAGCTTGGTGCGCCGCGCCTGCTGGGCGAGCATCGCCCGCTCCTGGAGCACCGGACCGGCGTAGCGCAGGACCCGGTCGACCGGCACCCCGGCGATGCGGGCCACGTCCTCAGCGGACTCGCCCGCGCGGATGCGGGCCTGGATGTCGCGGGGGGCGAGCTGGGGCGGCTCGTCGGAGGTGAGCGTCTCGGTCCGCGGTGGCGGTCGGTCGGTGCGCAGCATGGCGGAAATGCGTTCGTCGATAGGCAGGGAGAGCAGGTGCCCCAGTTCGTCGGCGAGCACCATCGCCTGGCCGTCCTCGGAGAGGGCGACGAAGCGCACTGGTCGCATCCTGCCGCGCCTCCATCCGCGTCACCGTGGTGACGCCCCCTAGCCAACATCACCGACGCCGGTTGCCGCCGCCGGTCCCCGACTCGACCCATGCCGACCCGGGGGACGGCACGGTGTGCGATACGTCTTCGACACGGTACGCCCTTCGTGCCCGGTGTGGCAGATCGGCACGCCGAAGAAGTGGACAAATTGCTCCGGTGCTCGCTCTGTCTGATTGCCCTCGCTTGCGCTCGGGCGAGCCCGGCTCCTGGTGAGGCTTGCGCTTCTTTCGTCGCTCGCTCGTTCCTCGCTCGCTCGTTCCTCGCTCGCTCCTCTGTCCAGCGCAAGCCGTCGCCGGGCTGGCGCTCGCACGGGCCTCGGGCCTCTGAGGCCTGACCTTCTCTCCTCGCTCGGTTGCTGGCGCTCCCTCGCTCGTCGGTCCAGGTCCACGCGGCCCGAGGCCGATTGCCTACGACCCGGTCACGTGGCGCCGTCGACCGCCGCGCGTCCCCATGACCAGCCGCGGCAGCGTCGTTAGGGTGATTCGCCGGGACTCTGGGAGGTGCACGACGGTGACCATCGAGATCAGGCCGATGGAGAACAGCGACGGTCCGAAGGTGCTCGCGGTCTTCGCCGAGGCGCTCAAGGGCAACGACGCCACCTTCGAAACCAATGTGCCGACCTGGGGTGAGTGGTCGAAGCTGCACCTGCCGTCGCACCGGTTCGTCGCGGCCGAGTCGCCGCGGACGATCCGGGGTTGGGCGGCGCTGTCCCGGTTCTCCGACCGGCGCGAGTACGCGGGGATCGTGGAGTGCTACACGTACGTCCGCGCCGACGTCCGCCGCACCGGGGTGGGCACCGCTCTGTTGCAGACGTTGATCAACGCCACCGAAGCGCAGGGGCTGTGGACGCTGCAGGCCCACATCTTCCCGGAGAACGAGGCGGCGCTGGGCCTCTACCAGAAGTGCGGCTTCCGCATCGTCGGCCGGCGGGAGCGGATGGGCCGCCACCGCGGCGTGTGGCGCGACATGCTTCTGCTGGAACGCCGCAGCCCCAACGTCGTGTAGCTCCGAGGTGCGAGGGACGAGCACCGAGGAGCGGAACGACCCACCTAGCCCAGCCGTGTAGCTCCGAGGTGCGAGGGACGAGCACCGAGGGGCGGAACGACCCACCTAGCCCAG
>JADGGF010000111.1 GCA_019690055.1 Micromonosporaceae bacterium | reverse complement strand
GATGAGCTCATGTCGGCGCACGTTAGCGGGCCGGTCCGACAGTGTTGGGCGGTGACCGGCACCGCGCGCCGCGCTGGCGTCGTCGACGGGACCCGGCTAGTCCCTCGTCCCGCCGCTGACCCCCGCCATGGCACCGCTGCCCCTCACCGGCGTCAGCACCTTGCCGGCGTCGAGACCGGCGTCGTCGGTGTCGGCGGCAACAGGGTCGGGCCGCCGGACCGGCTCGGCCGCGGTGGGGGTCCGCACGGGTCGCTGCTCGACCGGGGCGGCCGGGGCCGTCGCGATCGGCAGCGCGAGCAGCAGCGCCAGGCTGACCCAGACGTACGCGTTGCTGACGAACCAGACCAGCGGGTTGGTCCAGGTGTCGTCGAAGGCCCAGACCACTCGACTGCCGAGCACGACGTACGAGGCGATGAGCAGGCCCCGCACCCACATCCGCCGGGCGCCGGCCGCGTCCTCACCACCCCGTGCGGGCGAGGCCGTGACGGCCCGGTCGAGCAGCACCAGCAGCGCGGGCATGACCCAGACCAGGTGGTGGACCCAGGTGATCGGGCTGATCAGGCAGGTGACGACCCCGGTCAGCGCGAATCCGGCCTTCTCGTCGCCCACGGCCGCGGCCCGCCGGACCCGGATCACCCAGACGGCCAGTACGGCCACCACGGCGAGGATCCAGAGCACGGTGCTGGGATCGAGCGGGTTGAGGCGGGCCACCGCCCCGTGCAGCGACTGGTTGGAGATGTAGTCGGCCTGCCCCACCCGGTCGGTGTTCCACAGCGCGTCGGTCCAGAACACCCGGGACGCGTCCGGCGCCAGCGCCGCCCCGACCATGGTCGCCCCGGCCGCGGCGGAGGAGGCGGTGAGCGCGGCCCGCCAGCGTCCGGCCACCAGAAGGTAGATGAGGAAGACGCCGGGCGTGAGCTTCAGGGCGGTCGCCAGGCCGATGCCGACGCCCGCGAAGCGGCTTCCCCGCGGGGTGAGGAACAGCAGGTCGAAGCCGACCAGGACGACCAGGTACATGTTGACCTGGCCGAAGAGGAACGTCTCCCGCAGCGGGTCGAAGACGACCGCGCAGGCGACGACGACGCCGACCGCGTACCACGGCACCCAGCCCGTGCGCCGGGCGATCGGATCAACGAACCAGTAGACGAGCAGCACGGTGGCCACGAGAGTCGCCGCGCAGCTCGCCACGATCGCGACCGGCCACGGCAGCAGGGCCGTCGGTAACAGCACCAGCGCCGCGAACGGTGTGTAGGTGAAGCCGTACGTGCTGTGCGGCGCCACGAAGTCGTAGAGGAACCCGCCCTGCGCCCAGTAGCGGACGGCGCCGTAGTAGACGGACAGGTCGAAGAAGTCACGCCAGGTGGCGAGGATGGCGCTCAGGCCGATGGTCAGGAGGAACAGGCCGGTGAGCTCGAGCGTGCGGTAACGCCGCCGCCCGGCCCACGACAGCCACCGGCGACGTCCGGGGGGTGGGTCGGCGTCCGAGTCGGTAGCGGTCGGTGAACGAGACGGTTGCGCTGCGTCCGCAGACACGGGAACGACATGTCCGGCGACGGCGTGACCAGCCGGACGACGCATACCATGCCCTCCGATCCTTCGGCCGGGGCCGGTCACGACCCCGTACGCTCTGCGACCATGGTGCAGGACCCGCCCACGCCTCGCCCGCCCGGAGCGCTCGCCTTCGTCCGCCCCGCGCGTCCCGAAGACGCCGCCGAGATCGGGCGAATTCAGTTGACCACCTGGCGGTACGCCTACCAGCGCATCCTTCCCCGTGAGGTGCTCCACGGGCTGGACGAAGCCTGGTTGGCACAGCGGTGGCGGGCCTCCATCGAGGCCCCACCGTCACCACGACACCGAGTGCTCGTCGCGGTGGAACAGGCGCAGAAAGCGTACCTGGTTGGCTTCGCGGCGTCGGGGGAAATCGATGAGACGGCGCTGTCTCCCGAAGAGAATGCATCAGAAGTGATTCGGCCGGATATCGCTGCGGTCACGGATCTGCTGGTCGAGCCGCGGTGGAGCCGGCGCGGTCACGGTAGCCGACTGCTCGCGGCCTGTGTCGACCACTGGCGATCCGATGGCTTCACCACGGCGGTGGCCTGGGCTTTTGCCGCCGACACGGTCTATCGATCATTCCTCACTTCCGCGGGCTGGCAGCTCGACGGAGCCGCCCGGGCCCTGGACATGAACGGCACACTCGTCGACCAGGTGCGCCTGCACACGACACTGTGATGTGCACCGCACTTCCCACGGTCGGGCGTGTCGGCCTGCTCCCTACTGGGCTGTTTGCCAGGAAGGACGCCTTCCTGCCGTTTTCTGCCTAGGAGGGCGTCCTTCCTGACATTCGGGCGAACCGGGCAGACGCCCTTCGGCCGGGCGCCGTCACAGTCCGGGGATCGCCTCGTCGATGGCGAACCAGGTGCCCGGGTTGGCGGGATCGGCGAACTGGAGCCCGGCGACGATCTGCTCGAGCTCGGTGCGCGTGAAGCCCGTGCCGATGCTCACCAGATACTCACCGTAATCAATATTGCATCGGCTGAGCGAGCACTGGGCGGGCCGGCCCGCGACCGTGGTCGGCTCCCAGGTGCCGGTGGGTTCGGTGAACCAGTGCTCGTTCAGGGCCGGCGGGTCGTCGGTGACCGCGATGTCCGGGGTGATGGCCGGCGCGATGCCGTCGTAGTCCGGGGTGAGGTCCTTGCGGGGATCGATGGTGGGTCGTCCCCGGCCGACGAAACCGACGTATGAGTAATACTTCGTCGCCGGCTGAATCACCAGGTACGGCCGGAGGCCAGCCGGGAGGTAGTCCAGCCGGTACGGCACCCGGGCCGGATACGGATCGACAAACCTCACCGCCTCCGCGATCTGCACCAGGGTCTGCCGCGAAAGCGGGCCGGCGTTCGTCTCCAGCCCCGCGTACGCGTCAGGCGCGTACTGCCAGGTCAGGCCGCTCCACCGGGCGTCGGAGTCGAACCAGGCCGGACCGCCGTTGACCTGCGCGTTCGGCGCCTGGGCCGGGTCCGGGAACCGGACGCTCAGGCCCCACCCGTCGCTGTGCTCCGCCCCGCCGAGGCCCTGGCCGGGCCGGTACAGCACGAGCGTCGCGGTCAGCCGGTCACCATCCGCCGGCCGGATCGTCACGGTCTGCGTCGACGCGTCCACCGACTCCGGGCGCAGCTCGAACCCGGCGACCTGACCGGCCGCGACCGTGAACGAGAAGTCCGGCCGGTCGGCGGCGTGCGCATCAACCGGGCTGCTCGTCGCCGGGAACGTCGCCGGACCGGGCCGCAGCAGCACCGCCGGCACCACCGCCGCGGCCGTGACGGCGAGCGTGGCCGTGGCCAGCACGCCGACGGTCCGCACCCGCCGCCGACGCGCAGCCCGGCGCCGGATCCCGCTGACCACGGTCTCGGGGGCGGGGGCAAGCCGCTCGCGGCTGGCCAGCGCCGCCCGCAGGTCCTCCTCGGTGCGCATCATCGGTGTTGTCCCCTCCCTGTCCTCCGGCCGTCCCCGCGGCCGGCCAGCACCTCCTCCCCCTCGCCAACGCTCCCGACGCTCACGCGGAGCGCGGCCAGCGCCCGCGAGGCGTAGCCGCGCACCGTGCTGGGATGGCAGCCGAGCACCTGTGCGATCTCGGCGTCGCTGAGCCCCTCGTAATAGCGCAGGACGAGCACGGCCTGCTGGCGGCGCGGCAGGCGCGCCAGCTCGGCCAGCAGCGCGTCCCGGTCGGCGTGCGCCGTGGCGGTGTCGGGCGCCGGTCCCGGATCGCGCCGCGGGGTCACCTCCGCGACCGGAACCACGCGGGCCCACCGGCGGCGCCATGACAGGAACTCGTTGGTCACCATGCGCCGCACGTACTGCTCGGGGACGTCGAGGCGGGCGATCGACGCCCAGCGCACGTGGGCCCGGGCCAGCACCTCCTGCACGATGTCCTGCGCGAGATCGCGGTCGCCCGCGAGCACCGCCGCATACCGCAACAGCGAGGGCAGGTGCTGCGCCGCAAACTCGTCGAACGTCATCGGATCCTCGGGTGGCGAGAGGGATTGTCCCCCTATACACGCGCCCGGTCGCCGATCCGCTGTGCCGCCTCGACCTTCTCCGCCACACCTCGCCGTTGTCGACGGACCGGACCAGGCGGACACCCCCGCTGGTCCAGACGGCTCACCGGCCTCCCGGTCGCGCCCGGAGTCGGCGGCGTCGGCGCCGTACGGGAGTGGGACGGGTCGGCGGACCGAGGAGCCGGGCAGTCCTGGCGGCGTTCTCCGCTCACGACAGCATTCGAGAATCTCAATACATGCTCACGATTGTCCACCGTCGGGCGAGTCATCGAACCGGGCCGCCAGTGCTGAAATACGGTCACCCGAGGGAGCTATGAGGCATTCTCTTGCACTGACCTGCGCCCTCCCCGTGGTACGAGGTTAGACGATCGACTCGCGGTCGAGGTGCAGGTGATCGCGAGACCTCACCAACCAATACAGAGGGCATCGTATTGCATGCACAATAATCAATCATTGACTCGGGCACTCCGCCGGATGGCCGACCCCCGGGCGGGTCCGTAACACCGGCACACTGCACCGCCTCACCACTGTATCTGTCGATGGCCCAACGAAGAGAGAAAAGATCGGACGGGTGCGAAAAAATCCTATAGCCGGAGACGAATTGCTTACCATTCGACCGCAACGTTACCAAGATCGGGCCAACGTGACCCAGATATACAGTACCCGAGAGCGTGTGATCGAGATCTACCGCAAGAAGGCGAAGCACTACGACCTGATTTCCCGGCTCTACTCCGAGCGACCACAGCGCCTCCGGGCCGTACAGGCACTCGGCCTTCGCGCGGGTGACACCGTGATTGACCTCGGATGCGGCACAGGCCTGAACTTTCCGCTGATTGAGGAGGTCATCGGCGCCGACGGCCGGATCGTCGGCGTCGATCTGTCCGACGCGATGCTGGCCCGGGCTCGGGACCGAATAGCCAGACACGGCTGGCGCAATATCCGCCTCGTGCAGGCCGACGCGGTCGATTTCGACTTCCCGACCGGGGTCAGCGGAGTCCTGTCCACCTACGCCCTGTCGCAGATGCCGGAATGTGCACAGATCATCGCCCACGGTGCCGCCGCCCTCGCCAACGGCGGACGCTGGGTCGTGCTGGATCGCAAGATTCCCGACGCCATACCCAGCTGGCTGGCGCGACTCGGAACAGCAACTGTACGGCCTTTTGCAGCCATCGATGAGTGGATCACGCGCCGCCCGTGGGAGTCGATTCGCGCAGCCATGCAAGAAGAAATGTCCGAGCTGTCCTGGACCGAGTTGTCCTTTGGTAGTGCATTTCTCGCTGTCGGGTCACCGGGTACCGATAACAGCGATGCACTTCCAGATAAGAGTCAGTTGGGCGAGCCCCGACTCACGGCAGGCCGGGCGCAATGACAGGCGTCCGGGGCGCACCAGGTGGCGTCCCCCACCAGGCCGATCCGGCCGGTCGACCAGGACGGCAGGCGCACCTGGCTCTGGCCGACGACGGTGACCTCATGCCGGCACCGTAGCCGATCCATCGAGCGACCTAAACCACCAAATCACTCGCAGATTCCGCTCCGGCAAGCTACGCGGAAGTCCGCGGTCCCGTCGGCTCCGACGTGGCCGGACGGAAACGCCCACCCAGTGACGGCCCAGTGGGCACGACCACCTAGAGCGCAAGGACCTGCCGAAGTCCTTGGTCGACCTCGCGCATGAGATAGTCCGACACGGTGCCGACAGGTCGCCCGAGGTCCTCCTTGTTCAGGGTGACGATGGCGGTCACGTTGACGACTGAGTCCCGCTTCAGTCCGGTCACCGCGGCAGGCAGGAAGACGTTGCCGGGCATGGTAGCGAGCGCGGTGTTCGACGTGATAACCGCCGCTATGACCGTGGCTAACCGACTCGCGTTGTACGCCGTCGACTGAATGACCAGCACGGGCCGGCGCTTGGCCGGCCTGCTTCCGTCGGCCTCACCGAGGTCGACCCAGTGGATGTCGCCGCGAGCGATCACCAATCGTCCTCGGCAGCCAAGGTCCGCCGGCCCGCGCGAACGGCGGCCTGGGACGACGCGTCGGCACCAGCGGTGGCGAGGGCAGCGTCGATGCGCTCGGTCAGCGACTGGGCATCCAACTCTCGGATGTAGCGGCGAGCCGCGGTCGTGAAGAACTCCGAACGGCTCATTCCGAGGGCAGCGGCACGACGCTCGACTTCCGCAAACGTCTCGTCGGGAACGGAGATCGCGGTCTTCATGCTCAGAGTATAACCCGGTATGACCATCAACCGCGGCGGACGCGCGTTCGTCACGACAGACCAACGCGTCGCTCGGGGCGGCGGCCGATCCGTGCGCGGGGTGTCTCAACCTTTCTCACCGGTACTGCGTCTGGTTGAGTTACCGGGTCAGGTGGGAGGACGACGGCATACGGGATGACGACTTCCGGGACTTCGTGCGCGCCCGCAGCCCGGCGCTGTCCCGGACGGCGTACCTGCTCACCGGCGACCACCACCTCGCCCAGGACCTGCTGCAGTCGGCGCTGGCGAAGACGTACCAACACTGGCCGCGGGTTCGCGACGGCAATCCCGAGGCGTACGTGCGCCGGGCGCTGCACAACACGTACGTCTCGTGGTGGCGCCGCCAGCCACCGACGCCGCCGATGGCCGAGGTCAGCCCGGCCACGACGGACGGTACGGAGGCGGCCCTGCGCCGCATCACCATCCTTCAGGCGCTGCGGGCCCTGACCCCGCGGCAACGCGCGGTGATCGTGCTGCGCTACTTCGAGGACCTGAAACGGGTGACCCCCGGTCCTGACGAACGCCTGGCACGCGTATCTGGGCAACCGCCCGAAGATCGCCGAAGCGGCCACCGGCGAGTTGGCCGCCGCTCTGCAACCGCTGTTCCGCGACGAGCTCGCCCAAACCCGCCGGTACAGCGTCGCGCCCAATGGCTGGTCGACCACGCAAGTGATCGACGACGAACGGCTGCTCGCGCTGTGCCGGGCCGCCGTCGAGAGTTGAGTCATAGCGTCGTCCCATTTGTGGCCGAGCAGCAGTAAGTGTCGAACTCTGGCGATGCCGCTTCCATTAATACGGTCGAAACTGTCAGTGTTTCTTGCCGCGACCGTCAGTGGTCTGATCCGGGACCGCGTCATCGCCGGACTCGCTCCGGCGTCGGCTTCTTCGTGGTCCATTTCTTCAGGACAGGATCCTGACAAATGCGCTCTTGGCGATCACGCCGGCAGCCTAGAGGTCCGTGGATTTTCTGGCTACGCCTGATGACGTACGGCCAACGCCGGCTGGCGTCTCGCCCGCCATACCGAGGATGACCTCCTGCTGACGACGAGCCCGGAGGCGTGACTCCCCCACGGCGCGATCGCCGACGCGGGCGGGCGTGTCGGCTCTCTCCTAGGGATGGAATTTACTACCGTGAACATCACCACATACCGCAGTCATGTTCACCCTCGGAGATCTTCCGGCATGCGCTCCCGCCTGCGGCGCATTGTCACGCCGCTGCAGCTCACGGTGGCCATCGCCCTGCTCGGCGTGGCCCTCCAGTACGCACTCGGTGTCGCCAGCGCTCAAGCCGGCCGTTGGATACAGGAACACGTCTGGCCGGTGACGATCACAATGATCGTCGTGCTGGTGGCCCTGACCATCGCCAAGCACCGCGTGACCCGAACTGAACGCATGCGCCTGTCCGCCGTGGACCGGCGGCAGATGGTTCGCTCGGTCGCGCGTACCGTGGACGCGGCCGCGACCTGGATGCTCGACGGCATTCCCCGGCTACCGGTGACGTTGACCGAGCGGCCGGACCTGGTCAGCCGGCCCGCTGTGGCGTCGATCCCGCTACCACGACGCTCAACCACCGAGAGCGTCACAACCGTCTATGAGGAGGCGGGTCGTTCCCTGTTGATCGTCGGCGGCGCGGGCAGTGGCAAGACGGCTCTGCTCTTCGAGCTTGCCTCGCACCTGTGCCGAGCCGAGGCGACCGCTGCCGATCCTTCCATCCCGGTCTATGTGAACATGGCCTCGTGGACGAGCGAGTACGCCACCCTGGACGACTGGCTCACCGTCGCGGTCGCCCGGCTCTACGTCATCGACAAGGCAGTCGTGTCCGAGTGGGCGCGTACCGGCCGGCTGTTGCCACTCATCGACGGGCTCGACGAGGTGCCCGAGAAGGACCGCCCGAGGGCGGTCGCGGCCATCGCGAGCTACCTGCGGGACCGTCCACGTCAGATCGTCGTCGCGTGCCGCGCCGAGGAGTACGACCGCCTCGAGGTGCGCCTTCCGCTGTCCGGGTGTGTCGAGATTGGCCCACCCGATGAGGCAGAAGTGCGCCGGTATCTGGCCGAGCTCGGCAGTCCGGCCGCCGATGCCGCGGCTGCGGTCCCGACGACCGACCGGACGTGGTGGACCCTGCTCCGGTCACCGCTCATGCTCTTCCAGATCGCGCGAATATCGGCGGTGGATCCCGACGCCGAGCTTGTCCAGCGTCGCGGATCGATGCGACAGCGACGCCGGCGTATCCTGGACCTGTACGTGACGACTGTGCTCGCCCGGCGCAACGAGCTCGGGAAGGCGCCGTTCGACCCGGGCGACGCCCGCCGGTGGCTGGAGTGGCTGGCCGGGCGGCTGCAGGAGCAGCAGACCCGGGAATTCTTCGTGGACCGGTTGGGCTCCGCCTTTATCAAGTCGGTGACGAATGTGGACGCCGTGCTGCGCGCCCCATTCAGGGTGTTGTGGGTCATCGGGGGCAGCGCGTCGGCCCTGTGCTGCTGGCTCCTTCTGACGCTACCGGCGTCGCCGGTTCCGCTGCTCAAGTTCGCGCTGTACGGCGGGGAGACCTTGGCCTTTACTACTTTCAATATATACCGCAACTATCGCTCCCAGGTCGGCGAACTGAGGCCGGTGTGGCGGCTGACCAACCCGATGGTCCCGTGGAGCACCGCCATCGCTGTCGTGTCCGTCATGTCGGCCCTCGGCGTCCTCATTGGAGGGCGCGGCGAGAGCGCACTCTCGTACCTCAACGCTCTGGCGACCGTCGTCCTCGTGGCGATGCCGCTGACGCTCGCCGTTGGGGAACCGGTCGTCACGCCGGATGAGCAGAAGGTGCGGCCCGGAGTACGCCTGCGCCTGTCGCGGCGCAACGCGGCCATCGGAGCGGCGGCCGTGGGTGCGCCCGTAGCCCTGCTCGCCGGCGTACTCACGGGCGCCCGGACCGAGAACCTGAGCGACGCAATCGCCTTCGCGGTGCCCTACGGTGTGGTCGCGGCCGGATGCTGCTGGCTGCTCCTGGGCGGCGCGCCCTGGGTGCAGTACCGGTCCTTCGCGCGGGCGCTGATGTCGCGGGGCCACGGCCCCTCCGCCTACCTCGAATTCCTCGCCTGGTGCCACGACCAGAGAGCGCTGACCGTCATCGGTAGCGCGTACGCGTTTCCGCACCCAGAAATCCAGGAGCTCCTCGCCGACGCGGAGCGCTCTCGACCGCTGCGGCCCAAGCGCGACTCGACGGTTACGCCAGCAGCAGTGGACCCAGCCCGATCGTGAGGCCTGGCCGCTGCTTGATCGCGCGGACGGCGAGCAGCACACCGGGCATGAACGAGGCCCGGTCCAAGGAGTCGTGCCGGATGGTCAGCGTCTCGCCCGCCGTACCGAAGATGACCTCCTGGTGGGCGACGAGCCCGGCCGACCGTACGGAGTGGATGTGGATGCCCGCCACCTGGCTGCCCCGCGCGCCGGGCAACTCGTCCGTGGTCGCGTCCGGCATCGGCCCGAGGCCGGCCCCGGCGCGCGCCGCCGCGATGAGCTCCGCCGTACGCCGCGCGGTGCCGCTGGGCGCATCGACCTTGTTCGGATGATGCAGCTCGATGATCTCGACCGAGGTGAAGTTCCGGGCCGCCCGGGCGGCGAACTCCATCATGAGCACGGCCCCGATCGCGAAGTTCGGCGCGACCAGAACGCCGAGGTCCGGACGGTTCACCAACCACTGCCGGATCTGGTCGTACCTCTCCTCGGTGAAGCCGGTGGTGCCGACGACGGCATGGATGCCCTGGTCGATGGCCCAGTGAACATGGTCCATCACCACCGCCGGGGTGGTGAAGTCCACGATCACCTCGGCCCCGGCGGCGGAGATGGTGGACAGCTCGTCCCCCTGGTCGACCGTCGCCACCAGGTCGAGATCCGGGGCGGCGTCGACCGCCTTGCACAGCTCGGTGCCCATGCGCCCGCGGGCGCCGAGCACACCGACCCGGATACGCGTGTCACACGGCTGGTTCACAGGGTCAACATACGGCATCGCCGGCCTCGCCCAGGCCCCCAGGACCCGTTGATCTAGGGCGTAGAGTGGTGGTTGAAGATCAACTCACCACCCCAAGCCCTAGATCAACGCGAGGGTGCGGCGGCATCAACGCGGAGATGGGACGCAGGGGTCTCTACGCGGGGATGGGACGCACGGGCCTCAACGCGAAGGTGGTCGGCGGCGCAGGAGCGGGCGCGGGTCGGCCCACCACAGGATCTTGCGCCACCAGGACCGTCTACTGTAGAGCGCCCGGCGGAAGGCGACCGCGTGCGCCCGGGCCACGTCGGCGGCCGCGTCGTCCAGATCGCCGACCGTACGGCCGCCGAAAGCCACCGCGTTGACCGACTCGGCCAGCCCCGACAGGTCGGGCGCGGCGGGGCGGGGGCGGCGCGCGGGCCGTCCGCC
>JADGGF010000110.1 GCA_019690055.1 Micromonosporaceae bacterium | reverse complement strand
CCTCCGTCCCGCCCACCTCGTCCGTCCCGCCCACCTCGTCCGGCGCGCCCTCGTCGTACGGTCCGCCCCCGTCCTACTCCGCGGGGAGCCCGCACGCCTCGGAAAGGCCGTACACCTCGGAGAGGCCGTACGCCGCGGGGACCGAGCCGCCGTGGGCGGCGCAGAGCCCACCGAAGGAGCCACCCCGGGGTGCGCCGGCCGATCCGGACGGCGCGGACGGCGCCGGCGCGTCGGTCGCCAAGCACAGCAGCGTCATGGCGCTGGGCAGCATCATCAGCCGGATCACCGGCTTCATCCGGACCGCGGCGATCGGCGCCGCGATCGGGGCGGCAGCGGTCGGCGACGCGTACACGCTGGCCAACATCCTGCCCGGCATGGTGTACGAGCTCCTGCTCGGCGGGGTTCTCACCAGCGTCGTGGTGCCGCTGCTGGTGCGGGCGCGAAAGCGTGACAGCGACCGGGGCGAGGCCTACACCCAGCGCCTGCTCAGCCTGGCCGCGGTGTTCCTGGCCGGAGCCACGGTGGTCGCCGTGCTCTGCGCCCCGCTGTTCACCGCTCTCGTGGCGAGCGACCACAGCGCGGCGGACCGGCGCCTGATCACCACGCTCGCGTACCTGCTGCTCCCGATGATCTTCTTCTACGGGGTTGCGGCTTTGTTCGGGGCGGTGCTCAACACACGCGGCCACTTCGCGATGCCGACGTTCGCCCCCATCCTGAACAACCTCGTCGTGATCACGATGTGCGGGGCGTTCCTGCTCACCCCCGACATCGTCAAGACCGACCCGACGAGTGTGTCGGCCACCCAGATCGCGCTGCTCGGCCTCGGGACGACGTTCGGCATCGTGGTCCAGGCGGCCGGGCTGCTGCCCGCGCTCCGGCGAGTCGGCTTCCGGTGGCGCTGGCGCTGGGACTTCCGGGAGCTGCACCTGCGCGAGCTGGCTGGGATGGGCGGCTGGATGCTCGGCTACGTGGCCGTGAGCCAGGTGGCGGTCCTCGTGGTCTTCACCCTCGCCGGCCGAGCCGCGGCCGCGGCGGGCGCCGCCGGACCGATGGTCTACAACAACGCGTTCCTGATCTTCATGATGGCTCACGGCATCATCGCGGTATCGGTGATCACCGCGCTGATGCCCCGCATGTCCGCGGCCGCGGCCGAGCAACGCCACACCGACCTGGCCGACCTGCTGTCGCTCGGGACCCGGCTGACCGCGGTCGTCCTCGTCCCCGCCACGATGGCATACCTCGTGCTGGGTCGACCGCTCGCGGTCACTCTCTTCGAGTGGGGCAACTACGACCACAAGGACGCGGTGAACACCGGGTGGGTGATCGCCGTCGCCGGTCTGGGCCTCATCCCGTTCGCCGTGAGCCAGCTGCAGCTGTTCGCGTTCTACGCCATGCCCGACACGAAGACGCCGGCGCTGATCAACCTGCCGGTGGTGGTCGTACGCATCGGCATCGACCTGCTGCTGTACATCATCCTGGACGCCGCCCTGGTCGCCGCCGGCCTGATGTTCGGCAACTCCGTGTCGTTCGTGGTCGCCGCCGCCGTGGGCTACCTCTTGCTGCGCCAGCGCATCGGTCGCCTCGGGATGCGGCGGGTATTCGTGACGCTGATCCGGCTGGCCCTCGCCGGACTGATCGCCGCCGTCCCGACAACCGCCGTGCTCATCACGATGTCCGTGCTCTGGGGTGACGGCAAGGGCGCGAGCGTCCTCCAGCTCCTGCTGTGCGGACCGATCCTCATCGGCGCCTACCTCGGGGCCGCCACCTGGTTGCGGGTCCCAGAGGTGAACGAGCTGATCGGCATGATCCGCTCCCGCATCGGGCGGTAATGCCGGCCCTCGTTCCGCTCGGGCGTGGCCCGGCTCGCTCTGAGACCCCGCGCCGCACAACGCTGACCCTCGGTCCAGGACCACGCGGCCCGAGGCCGGAAATTCTGGTGGGTACTAACGGACGAACTCGGGTGGCCGTTCGGTTGACCCGAGATTGGTCCGTTTCGTCACCGCCGGTGCGCTGGACGCGGGCAGCCGGGCAGGGCAACCTGTAAGGCGACCGCGCCAGCCCCTGGGCGCCGGCGAAGCGTGCACGGCGCGCGGGGTGCATCCCAGGGTGCGGTCGGGCCAGCGCATAGAGTGGCACCACATAGAGTAAGGACACACAGCGAAACAGACACTTGCCGGCTCCGCATAGGGTCGGTGGGACTCTGCGCCGCAGCCGGGATGCCGTCGTCAGGGTGAGCGGGGAGCGGACCGGAGGGCGCCGGGTATTGGTTGCGGGTTCCGCGAGGAGGACGGGTGACCCACGCAGGCGACGCGCGCCGCACCGGCACCGGCGGGTACCCGTCGGTCCCAGGAGTCATGACGTACGGCGCTGCGGCGGCGGGTGAGGTGCTGGCCGATCGGTACCGCCTCGAGGAGCACGTGGGGACCGACACCGCGGGCCGACAGATCTGGCGTGGTGTCGACACGGTGTTGCGCCGACCGGTGGCCCTCGTGATCCGCCAACCCGGCGGCGAAGCGGCCGCCGGCATGCTCACCGCCGCGGTCGCCGCGAGTCGGCTGGTCCATCCCCACCTCGTGTCGGTCTACGATGCCATCGACGAGGGTCATCGCGCTTACCTGATCCGGGAGTGGGTGCCGGGCGTCGCCCTGCGCGACGTACTGAGCCAGGGTCCCCTGGACAGCGAGCGGGCGACGTTGGTGACGCACGCGGTGTCCGAGGCGGTCTCCGCGCTGCACGTCGCCGGCATCGTGCACGGCAACGTTCACCCCGGCACGATTCTGATCGCCGACGACGGCCGCGTCGTGCTCCTCGACGCCCACGCGGACGCACCCAGCGACCCCGAGTTCGACGTCCGGGCGGTCGGCGCAGTCCTGTACGCCTGCCTCACCGGCCACTGGCCGTACGTCGAAGCGGGCCGCTCGACCCTGCCCGATGCTCTCCGCGATGCCCATGGGCGGCCGCTCCGGGCTCGGCAGGTCCGCGGCGGCATACCCCGCCACCTTGACGAGATCGCCGCCGAACTGATCGATCCGCAGGTCGCCCCGCCCGAGGCCGGCCCCCTCGCGGCCGAGTTCGCCCGGCTCGTCTCGACCGATCCCGGGTACGACAGCGATGAGTACTCGGACATGGGCTGGGAGGACAGTCCGCCACCGGGACCGATGGGATTCCAGGCGGACTCCGGCGGGCGTCGCCGCGCCACGGGCAAGCTCCTCGCCGGTGTGCTCCTGCTCGCCGTGATCGCTGGTGCTGGCATCTACACGGTTATTCGGTTGCTGTCCGGCTCCTCGACGGAGCCCACCGACCAGATCACCGAGCCCACGCCGAGCACCGCGCCCTCCGTCGTGCCGCAACCGATCGCCCTGACTCCGGATCAGGTACGCATCGTGGACCCGCCGGACGGCGACCGAACCGAGCTCGAGGGTGTGGAGTACCTCGTCGACGGCGACCCGTCCACCGGGTGGAGCACGGACCAATACGTCAGCCCGGACTTCGGCCTGATCAAGCCCGGGATGGGCATTCTCATCGACTTGGGCGCACCGACCCGGGTGGACGCCGTGCGGGTGCTCACCACGCAAGGCGGTGCATCGGTCGCACTCCGGTCGGGGCCATCCGATCCGGGTAACACCAGCGCGGGCGACGAGCAGATCGCGTCGACCTACAGCGCGCTGGGCCCGGAACTGGAGAACTTCGAGGGCACGACGATCACCTTCCCGGTTCCGAACCAGGAGACCGTGCAGTACCTCCTGGTCTGGATCACGATGCTGCCCGAGGTATCACCCGGCAACTACCAGATCACGGTCAACGAGGTCGAGGTCCTGACCTCGGCGGGCCAGTAATTCTGGTCCTCGCCGGCGCTCGCTGGCGCTTCCGATGGTGTCGCCGCCTCGGCGGACCGGGACCGATACATTCTTCGCCATGACCGGTCGCGCGGAGCACTCCACCGACGCCGACCTGCTGTCCGCCCACGTGGCCGGTGATCCCGACGCGTTCGGGGAGCTGGTACGTCGGCACCGGGATCGATTGTGGGCGGTGGCGCTGCGTACTCTCGGCGACCGCGAGGAGGCCGCCGACGCGTTGCAGGAGGCGCTGATCTCGGCGTACCGGGCGGCGGATCGATTTCGGGGTGACTCCGCGGTCACGACCTGGCTGCACCGGATCGTCGTCAACGCATGCCTCGACCGGGTCCGGCGACGGCAGGCGCGGCCCGCCGTCGGGCTGGCGGACCTGCCGCCGAACCGGGAGCCGGTCGCGGCGCTCCCCGACCAGGACACTGCCCGGGAGGTCTGGGCCGCCCTGGCCCAGCTCCCGGCCGAGCAGCGGGTTCCGTTGGTGCTGCTGGAGATGCAGGGGTATTCGGTGGCGGAGATCGCCGAGATTCTCGGCGTGGCCGAGGGCACGGTCAAGAGTCGGTGCGCCCGGGGCCGGGCGCGGCTGGCGGCCCTGCTCGGGCATCTCCGCGTGGCGGACCGACCGAAGGGTTCGGCCGCCGACAGTTCTATAGGAGCAAGTAAGTCGATCGATCCTGGCGAACCCGTCGCCGGGGCCGGGAACCCCGCCGCGGCACCAGGCGTCCGATCCGCAATGTTGCGACAAGCGTCCGAGGCGGTTCGGGACGCTTCTCACGAGGTACCCATGGGACAGGCGGAGGGAGGTGCGCCATGAGCGGGGCGTGGACCGGTCTGACCTGGGATGAGCTCGACCGGCTGGCCGACTACACCGCCGGTGCCCTCTCCGGCGCCGAGGCCGATGAGGTCGCCCGCCTGATCAGCACCGACGACCGGTGGGCCGCCGCTCATGCTGAGCTCCTCGCGGCCCAGCCCGCCGTCTCGGCGGCGCTGCGGTCGGCCGCCGAGACCCCGGTCACGATGCCCGCCGAGGTGGCGGCCCGCCTCGATGCGGCGCTCGCCGACGCCCGTTCGGATCGTCCGGCCAGCGGCGGCCCCAGCCGTCCGCACCGCACGAGCCCGTCCAGCACCGGTCCGTCCAGCACCGGTCCGTCGGGCACTCGTCCGCCCGGCACTCGTCCCCGCCGGGTCCGGCCGGGCCGCCCCCGGCGGGTGCCTGCCCTGCTGCGGATCGCCGCCGGCGTGCTCGTGCTCGCGGCCATGGGCGGCCTGGGCACGCTGGCGCTTCGTGGTGTCACCAACGGGGTTCGGTCGGCGACGGATGCCGGAGAGGTGATGTCCGGCCCGGGCAACGAATCGGCGGAGGCGCCCGTCGTCGCCAGTGACGCCGGCACCCGGATCCTCGCGTCCGGCACCGACTACACCAGCGCCAGCCTGCCGAACCTGGTCCACGAAGGCGCGGCGGTCGCGCCCAAGCCCTCGGGGGGGCTGGACGTCGACATGAACCGGCTCACGGTCGAGGACTCGCTCACTGACGTCGCCACGCCGGATGGTCTCGCCCGCTGCCTCACCACGCTGCGGTCCGCCTACCCAGGCATGGTCACGGTCGTGGACTTCGCCCGGTTCGAGGGCGAGCCCGCTGTGGTGGTCGTGGTCCAGGACGGCGCGGCGATAACCGTCGTCGCGCTCGGGGCGAGGTGTGGCACCGACGGCCCTGATGAGCTCGCGTCCGTCCGGGTGAGGTGACCCGGCTCGCCGGCCGGATTGTCGGTCGGGATTCGCCGGTGGGTTCATCGCTGGGGTGCGCCACGCCGCGCCGAGCACACCCGTCCCGGGAATCGGTGTCCGTACCATGGCGTTGCTGCCGGACGGACGGAGAGCATCGGACGATGGCGCTCCGCCCATGACCTGTACCGCTTGCGGTGCGAGCGGACCGATGGAGGCCCCCATGGACGACGTGCGTGATGTGATCATCATCGGCTCAGGCCCGGCGGGCTACACCGCCGCGATCTACACCGCACGGGCGAATCTCAAGCCCCTGGTGATCGAAGGGGTCCAGTCCGGCGGCGCCCTCATGCTCACCACCGAGGTCGAGAACTTCCCCGGCTTCCCGGACGGGATCATGGGACCGGACCTGATGGACGGCATGCGCAAGCAGGCCGAGCGGTTCGGCGCCCACCTCCTCACGGACGACGCCACCGCCGTCGAGCTCGCCGGCGACGTCAAGACGGTGTGGGTGGGCGACAAGGCGTACCGGGCGCGGGCGGTCATCCTCGCCACCGGGTCCGCGTACCGGCCGCTGAACGTGCCGGGCGAGCAGGAGCTGCTCGGGCACGGGGTCTCATTCTGTGCCACGTGTGACGGCTTCTTCTTCCGCAACCAGCACATCGCCGTCGTGGGCGGCGGGGACTCGGCCATGGAGGAGGCCACGTTCCTCACCCGGTTCGCCGAGTCGGTGACGATCATTCACCGGCGCGACGCCTTCCGCGCCAGCCGCATCATGGCCGACCGGGCGCTCGCCAACCCGAAGATCAAGGTCGAGTGGAACACGGTGGTCACCGAGATCCTTGGCCCCGACGGCAAGGTCCACGGCGTCCGGGTGCGGGACGTGGTGAGCGGCGCCGAACGGGTCCTGGACGTGACCGGTGTCTTCGTGGCGATCGGGCACGTTCCCCGCAGCGAGCTCTTCGCGGGCCAGGTTGACATCGACGAGAACGGTTACGTAAAGGTCGAGGCGCCGAGCACCCGTACGAGCGTGCCCGGTGTCTTCGCCGCCGGCGACCTGGTCGACCACACGTACCGGCAGGCGATCACCGCGGCCGGTTCCGGCTGCGCGGCCGCGTTGGACGCCGAGCGCTACCTCGCCGCCCTCTCCGCGGCGGCTGGGGTGCTTCGATAGGACTTCTATATACAAGATTTCTAATACTCTGAATCGCTCTGTAGCGCCCCTGTGAAGGAGAAGCATGCCCGTCAAGGACGTCACCGACGCCACCTTCGCCACTGATGTGCTGGCCGCGCCGCGCCCCGTGCTCGTGGACTTCTGGGCCGAGTGGTGCGCACCGTGCCGCAAGATCCACACGGTGCTCAATGAGATCGCCGAGTCGGAGCTCGGCCAGAAGATCGAGATCGTCAAGATGAACATCGACGAGAACTCGGAGACGGCACTGCGGTACCAGGTGATGTCCCTGCCGACGCTCACGATCTTCAAGAACGGTGAAGTCGTCGGATCGATCGGCGCCAAGCCGAAGAGTGACATCATCCAGTTCATCGAGTCGGCGCTCTGACGCCACCGTCGACCACCAGCGTCGACCACCACCGCCCGGCACGACACGTCCGTCGTACCGGGCGGTTCCGTCTCTGGACGCTCATGGTCCGATCGCCCGGCGCGCCTCGCCGGGCCGGGGTAGGCTCCCGCGAGCGAGAGAGGGGAGGCGCCGATGCTGGTCATCGGACGGGGGGACGCCGGCCCGGCAGTGATCGAGATCAGGGCCATCCTGCGGACGCTGTCGCTGCTCGACGCCGACGATGGCAGCGACACGTTCGATGCTCGCGTCGAGCAGGCCGTGCGGGCCTTCCAGCAGGCGCGTGGGCTGACCGTGACGGGCGACGTGACCGAGGAGACCTGGCGTGCCCTGGACGCGGCACGGTGGACGCTCGGTGCGCGCGTCCTTGCCCATGAGCAGCCCGAGCCCCTCTTCGGCGATGACGTCCGGCAGTTGCAGGAACGGCTGCTGGAGCTCGGCTACGACCTCGGTCGGGCCGACGGCATCTTCGGTCGGCGTACCGCCGCCGCGCTCGCCACCTTCCAGCGCGAGGTCGGCCTGGTGGCCGACGGCGTCTGTGGTCCAGCCACCGTGGCCGCCCTCCGGCGACTCGGACGCAAGGTTGTCGGTGGCCGGCCGACGCTGCTGCGAGAGACCGTACGGTTGCACGCCAGCGGGCCGGCTCTCGCGGGTCGGCGCATCGTCCTCGACCCCGGTCACGGCGGCGACGACCCCGGCATCAGCGTGGCCGAGGCGGGGCAGCGATGGACGGAGGCCGACCTGGCGTACGACCTCGCCGCGCGCCTCGCGGAGCAGCTGACCGCGCTCGGCGTGCGGGTGTACCTCACGCGGGGCATCCGCCCGACAGGACCGCTGACCGAGGCCAACCGCGCTTCGCTCGCCAACGAGCTCGGCGCGGAACTCGTCCTGTCGCTGCATTTGGACGGACACCCCAGCCCGTACGCCTCGGGCGTGGCCACCTACCACTACGGCTACGCGGCCGGATCGGACGGCGGCGTCACCTCGACGCTCGGCGAACGCCTCGCCGAGCTGGTGCAGGACGAGATCGTGAACCGCACCGGGCTGCGCGACTGCCGGACCCACGCCAAGACCTGGGACCTCCTCCGCCTCACACGCATGCCCGCGGTCCGGGTGGAGTTCGGCTACCTCACCTCGCCCGACGACCGCACGCTGCTCATCGAACCGACCTTCCGCGACACCGTGGCGGCCGCGATCACCACCGCGGTTCAGCGGCTGTACGCGCCGGCCGAGCTCGAGGCACCGGTAGGCGCGGTCGCGGGGGAGTCCACCCTCGTCACGGTGTGACCGCTCGTCGTGCTCTGACCGCTCAGCCGGGTGTGACGGGGCGTTTCATGTGAAACATCAGGGATGCTGGCCACCGGCTCGGCGGCGTTCCTGGTCAGCGCACGCGTGGCCGGCCGCAGGATCGACTCCGGGTTCATCGAACCGAGCAGCTTCTCCAGGGCGTACTCCACATCCGACTTCCACGACAGCGCCGTGCGCAGCTCGAGCCGGACGCGGGGCACGCGGGGATGCGGGCGTACGGTCTTGAACCCCACGGCGAGGTAGAAGTCGACCGGGGCGAGGCACCCGGGCCGCTCGTCGGGCTCACCACCGGTCGCATCACCGAACGCCTCAATGGCCCGAACGCCCCGCTTGGACACGTCACGAGCGACCCCTTGGATCAGCATCCGACCGAGGCCACCGCCGACGAAGGCCGGGACGATGTGGGCTGTCATCAGCAGGACCGCGTCCGGTGACACCGGGCTCGTCGGGAAGGCCATCGACCGAGGAACGTACGCCGGCGGGGAGTAGAGCGTGAACCCCGCCGGCATGCCGTCGACGTAGACGAGCTTCCCGCACGAACCCCACTCCAGCAGGGTCCGGGACACCCAGGCTTCCTTCTCGAGGCCGGGATCGCCCGTGGCGCAGGCTCGCTCGGCGGCGACCGGATCGAGCTCCCAGAAGACACACTGACGGCAGCGACGCGGGAGGTCCTCGAGCGTATCGAGCGTGAGGTTGACCAGGCGGCGCGACATCACGGCCCTCCGACGTGGCGTGTTGGAACTCGGATCGAGCCCGGAAAGTGTACTGATCGTACGCCCGGGACGGTTGAGCCGTCTGGGATGTGCGGGCAATGGGCGATCGTGTCTCCCACCGGCTTACTCCGCCTCCGCGCCGTCGGGCGACAGCGGCAGCTCCGTGGCCGACAGCTCGGACAGCTCCTGCCAGTTGAAGCGGGGCGGATCGACGACGGCCCGACCGCCGAAGTCGGCCAGCCACGCCGCCACGATTCCCAGCCGGTTGCGCCACTCGTCCTCGGGCACGGGTGGCAGGACGTCGTCCCACGCGCGGAGGTACGGGCCCCACAGCTCCCGGCGGCCCGTCGGCCGGCCCAGAAACCACAGGCGAAGGTGGCTGTTGCCGTCCTCCCAGCGCTGCACGTGGACCTGAGCGACGCCCGGCAGCGACCGGATCGCCTTCTCCAGCCGGACCGTCATCACGCCCAGCTCGGCGGCGAGGAGGTTAGGTAGATCGCCGAGGTCGAGGTGCGGACGGGACTCCAGGGCCAGCACCACGGGGAGACCGGTGGGACGCCGGGTGGCCCGGACCCGCCACCGATCGGCCACCCACACGTACCCCTCATCGGGCGTACGGCAGGCGTCGCACTCATCCATGTCCCGCCGATCCGGCTCCTCCGTCGCTGGGTCGAGCGAACGCGCTGAGAGCGGCCCGACGAACGGGAGGTGGCTCTCCCCAGCATTGGCGCGGTACGGGTCTTCCGGGAACGCCGCCTCGTCAAACGGCGGCACGGGGGAGGGGATGGAGTTGTGCACCGGACGACCCTAACGACCGGATGACCCGTTTCACGTGAAACTCGCCGAGGCCCCCGAGCGTGACGTGCGCGGCAGGCCCGGAGTTCGGAGCGGGCGCTCCGTCGGCCCCCGGTTGCGGCCCCGCAGCGCCACTGCTGGCGTCGCCGGGTTCTCCTGGGGGCCGCCCCGGGGTCGTTCCGGTCCCAGTGCGGCGCCGGCCGCTCGGGTCGCGTACGGGGCGCTGCCCTCCGTCGGAACCCACGCTGGCGCGGCCGTAGACGCAGGCCTCCGGCCTCACGTCGGCGGGCCTCCCCGCTCGCCGACGCCAGGGTCCGTTGCGGCCCGGCCCCGGGAAGGAACCGCCACACCATGGCTCGGCCAGCCCCACGCTCCCACGACCGAGATGATCCGGCCGAGCCACGCCGGCCGAGCCACTGGTCTCATCGCCCAGCATCCGTGGTCCCGGGAGGTCGCCCAGCTTTCCCCGGGAGGGTGGAGCCCGACGCCCACGGACTCTCGCGCGGACTGGCCCGACGGCCCGACGGCGCGCATCCCGGTGGGCGGGGTGTCCCCTCCGAGGCGGAGCGCCGCCGGCCGCTCCGCTAGATGCCCGGTCGTCGTCCATCTGAGGCGCCCTGCCGGCCCATCGCCGCTGCTTGGGCCGCCCGGGACCATCTCGCTGACCTCGCTCGGCGCGCCCACGATGCCTGTACCACCCCCCCCCTGTCGGTTATACACATCTCCGAGCCCACGCGACGCTCATT
>JADGGF010000770.1 GCA_019690055.1 Micromonosporaceae bacterium | reverse complement strand
TATCTGGGGTCGTCGGCCGAGTATGGCGGGAATGTCTATCCGGGGAGGGAAGGGATGGGGAGCCCAGACAGGGGCAGCCGAGCCAGGCACAGCGACCGCTGCCACAGCAATTACGACTAACGCCGGCACCAAGTCAACCCCAGCACATCGAAGCGCACCTCCAGCGTCGATTGGCGCTTTATCGCGACGTCAGTACGGTGTCGTCTGATCAGATCTGGCTTGGTGCGCCGGCGACTTCTCGCCCCGCGGACACCAAGCCTAATGTGACATTCTATCGGGCGAAATGCTGAGCCAAAAGGGCGTTCGCTAAGCATTACGGATCACCCGTCTTGCAACGTTGTGTATCGGCTGTAGCGGTGATGGGGCTGAAGAGTGGACCTGGGCGGAGCAGCCTTGTGCCACCTCTGTCCTGCCGAACACTGGCTGTGGTCGGAAATGTTCCGAAAAATCAATCCCGATTCCGACCGCCTTGTCACATTGTCCTCGTAGTGTTCCCGATTTCTCGTAGTGTTCCCGACCGGGTTCATTACGCGTACCGGTCAACCGGTAAGGCGTTGGCGGCGCAGGCCCGAAAGGCGCTCCCGCGCGCCGGGCATTTCGTTACGCGGAACCTGGCCTGCGTAGCGGTCGTTCCGCCGCACGACGTTCGGTCGTACGAGGTTGGGTGGCAGCCGCTCGGGGGAGCATGCCCGCCACGAGATCGAAGGACGCCGGCCGAGCGGAGCCGCGTCTCGACTCGCGCTGGCGTCATGATCGTGATTACGCTGTTGCGCGACGTCGCCGGAGTGCGCGTCACAGGAGGCCTCGATGAGTTACCCAGGACGATGGCGGCGTTAGGCATGTCACACCGGGAGGTAGGGGCGTGGCTGCGCGCCAACGGCAGCCTTTTGCGAACGATCGACCCCAGCGATGACGACGACTTCAGTGATCTGGCACCGTTCAGAGAGATCGTCGGTGGAGCGCGGATCGTCGGAATCGGCGAGAGCACGCACCGGGTCCACGAGTTCTACCAGATCCGTCACCGACTGACCCGATTCCTGATCCAGGAACTGGGTTTCACTGCGGTCGTCATGGAGTCGGGCTTCGCCGAGGGCATCCTGGTCGACTCGTGGATCCGGACCGGAGCCGGCGACATCGAGGATGTCCTCCGCCGCGGTATCACCTACAGCTTCGGGCAATGCGAGGAAATGCGCGAGCAGTTGCAGTGGTTCCGCGCCCGAAGCCAGGACGGCGCCGCCATTCACTTCTACGGCATGGACCTGGCCGACTCTAGTGCATCGGCCCGACCGGCGGTGCAGGCTGCCCTGTCCTACCTCGACCAGGTCGATCCCGCGTACGCCGAACACGCCCGGGCCAGGCTCATGCCGC
>JADGGF010000109.1 GCA_019690055.1 Micromonosporaceae bacterium | reverse complement strand
GCGCGACCGTCTTGCGGGCGCCGCCCCGCGTCGGCAACCCTTATCCGGTTGCGGAGAGGTCTACGGGACGAATCGGTACATTACTAACTAAACGAATGAGCCATGCATCGCCGGCACGCCACCGATTCATCCGGCGTCCAGGGCACCCGGACGTTTCTCACTTCGCCTTCGAATGCACGGGTCGCGGCAGGGGATCCGCCAGAAGTTTGCGGACGTAGGCGGCCAGCGCGCCGCAGTCGGCACGAAAGCTGGTCGAGCGCACGGGGAACGCTTTGATCCGAGTCATCTTTGCTATCGACTCTGGAACTTGGTCGGAACGAGGCATAGGTGCACCATCGACCTGAACAGGAACAACAGGTATGCCCAGTTGGTACGCCATCTCGATCTCAATGCGGACAAAATTGTTCGGGTCATTGATACGCGGAGTAGCGCGTCCTGCAGCGCCGATCCAGTCGTTTTCCGCTACCGCGTCTACACCCCGCGGCACGCCCAGGCCATGCGCGCCTTCCTCGCGCTGATTCCCGGCCACGGCCAGCGACCGCCACGGCGATCATGCAGGCGGTCAACCGGGGGGACACCGAGGACGCGCTCCGACTCATCGACGAAAGTCACGCTCAACTGCTCGACGACCGCCGCACCCTCGCCCAGTCGAGGCCGCGCTCGCCAATCTCGAACATGGGCGACGCTCGCCGACCTGGGCCGCAACCTGGCCATCGACCGGCGGATGAACGGCGAGGGCTGGCCGGTCATGCAGAGCTGGCTGACCTTGCACGTCCGCGGTGCCCTCTACGAGCTGGGCCGACTGCAGTACCACCGCGGCGAAACCAGCCTCGGCCTGCACATCCCCGAGTCGGGCACACTGACGCCAAAGGCGGTCACGGCGTCACTCGACCAGGCCCGAGCCTTCTTCCCCCGGCACTTCTCCCGACGAGCACTACACCCGGTTCACCTGCGGCTCGTGGCTGCTCGACCCACAGCTGCGGGAGTACCTGCCGGAGAACTCCAACATCATCCAGTATCAGAAGATGTTCGCGTTCGTCCCGCGCGATGACGTCGAGGCGGTGCTCGCCGCCATGGTCGCGTATCCCTTGGGACGCGAGCCACGAATCATCGGCACCGAGGAGCACCCTGGCGTCGTGGTGGGCCACACCCCGCTGGGTGGCACCCGCATCATCGACCGACCCCTGGGCGAGCAGCTTCCCCGCATCTGCTGAGCGAGAGCCGCCGCCCGGGGCAGGCTCACCACCAGGCGGCGGTGTCGGCGGGCAGTGCCCCGTCGCGCAGGGGTCCACTCGTCAGCCGAGGCTGACTGTCCACTGGGTACGGCTCCGGTCCGAAGTTGACGACGCAGCGCGATCCGTCGTCGCGGGCGAACGCCAGCACCTGTGGGGGCGAGTCGAGCCAGGTGAGGCCACCGGTGAACGCGGTTCGCCGGATCGCGAGCGCCGCCCGGTACAGAGACAGGGTCGACTCCGGGTCCGCTGACTGGTCGGCCACGGTCAGGCCGGCCCAGGACGCCGGCATGGGCAGCCAGGTGTGCTCGGAGGTCGTGAAGCCGAACGGTGGCGCGCTGCCGGACCAGGGAAGAGGCACCCGGCAGCCGTCGCGGCCGAGCTCTTTTCCGCCCGAGCGGAACCAGACCGGGTCCTCGCGGACGCCGTCGGGCAGGTCGAGCACCTCCGCCAGGCCGAGCTCCTCACCCTGGTAGAGGTAGGCCGATCCGGGCAGGGCGAGCATGAGCAGTGCGGCGGCCCGGGCCCGGGCGAGCGATCCCAACCGGGTCACGTGGCGCTGCTTGTCGTGATTGGACAGAACCCAGGTGGTCGGGGCACCGACCAGGCCGGCTGCGGCGAGAGAGTTGTCGATCACCGCGCGCAGCGCGTGCGGGCTCCACTCCGCGTCGAGAAAGTCGAAGTTGAACGCCTGATGCAGCTCGTCCGGGGCGATGTAGCGCGCCAGGCGCTCCGGCGTGGACGCCCACGCCTCGGCGACCGCGATCCGTTGGCCGGGGTAGGAGTCGAGAATCTTGCGCCAGGACCGGTAGATCTCGTGCACGCCGTCCTGGTCGAAGTAGGGCAGCTCGGCCCGGCCGAGCAGCCCGATCTGCGCGGAGTGCCCGACCGACGGTAGGCCGGGCGCCTTGACCAGGCCGTGAGCGACGTCGACGCGGAAGCCATCCACGCCGCGGTCGAGCCAGAACCGCAGGATCGACTCGAACTCGGCTCGGACCTCGTCGTTGTTCCAGTTGAAGTCCGGCTGGGCCGCGTCGAACAGGTGCAGGTACCACTCACCGTCGTCGACCTGAGTCCAGGCGGAGCCGCCGAAGACGGACTCCCAGTCATTCGGGGGTCCCCCGTCCGGTGCGGACGGACGAAAGATGTACCGATCGCGGGCCGGCGAACCCGGTCCAGCCTGCAGCGCGGCGACGAACCAGGGGTGTTGGGACGAGGAGTGGTTCGGAACGATGTCGATGATGACGCGGATGCCCAGGGCGTGCGCGGTGTGCAGCATCGCGTCGAAGTCCTGCAGTGTCCCGACTCGGGGATCGACCGCCCGATAATCCGCCACGTCGTACCCGCCGTCAACCATCGGGGAACGGTAGAACGGAGTCAACCAGATGGCATCGACCCCGAGGTCACGCAGGTAAGGCAGGCGTTCGCGTAGGCCGCCGAGGTCACCGATGCCGTCGCCGTTGGAGTCCGCGAAGCTGCGGACGTAGATCTCATAGATCACGGCCGTACGCCACCACGGGCGGGCGTCCATGAAAGCTCCTTTCGGCTTCTTGCGTAGGGTCGGGGGCGGTCCCGGTCGTGCTCCGTACGACCAGTTCCGGGCGGAACAGGTACTCGCCGTGGGGCGCCTGGTGTCCGGCGATCTCGTCCATCAGTGCACGTACGGCCGCTGTGGCCATCGCCATGACGGGTTGCCGTAGTGTCGACAGTGGAGGATCGGTGAACGGGATCAGCGCCGAGTCGTCGTAGCCCACCACCGACACGTCGTGCGGGATGCGCAGGCCCCGTTCCCGGATGGCCCGGATCGCGCCCAGGGCCATGAGGTCCGAACCGCAGACGATCGCCGTGACGCCGCGATCGAGCAGGTGGCTGGCCGCGACGTGGCCGCCCTCGACCCCGAAGAAGCACAGGAAGACCTCGGGCTCCAGACCGTGCTCCTGCATCGCGGCGCGGTAGCCGGTGAGCTTGCGCTGCACCGGAACGTACCGCTCCGGACCGGAGATGAGGCCGATGCGACGGTGCCCGAGCGAGACGAGGTGGGATACCGCGATCTGCCCGGCCACCGTGTCGTCGCAGGAGAAGAACGAAGCGGACACCCCGGGCATGTAGCCGTTGATAAATACGATGGGCAACCGCCGTTCCACCAGCCGCTGGTACCGCTGGGGCGTGGCGGCGGTGTCGGCGTGCCGGCCGGAGACGAAGATGATGCCCGAGACGCCGCATTCGAGCAGCTGCTCGACGTACTCGTCCTCGGTCACGCCTCCGTACGTCTGGGTGCACAGTACGGGGGTGTAGCCGCGCTGGGCCAACTCGGCCCCGATGACCTGAGCGAAGAGCGGAAAGATCGGGTTGTTTAGTTCTGGCGTGATCAGTCCGATCATTCCGGCGCTACGTCGGCGCCGCTCGGGCCGCTCATGTCCGAGCAGGTCGAGCGCGCGCAACACGCTGGTGCGGGTTTCAGCGCTCACCCCGGGCCGGTCGTTGAGCACGCGCGAGACCGTAGCCTCACTGACACCCGCCTGCCGGGCGACATCAGCCAGCCGAACGCGGCTCGGGGCAGAGGACATGAAAGGGACAGTAACGATGCTGCCGCCGCGCTTGCAAGTCTTGCGCAATCTTGCCGGAAGGACCCTTTCCGGCGCGGCAATGTCTTGCTAACGTGCGTGACACACATCGCCTCCGCCGATCGTTGATCGCCGTTCGACAGCCCTGGCGGAGCCCAAAACCCTCTCGCAACTTATCGAGGAGCACCGATGCGTATCCGTATGACGGGCGTGTTGGCTGCACTGACGGTGTCGGCGTTGGTCGCCACCGGCTGCAGCAGCGGCAGCCCTGAGCCAGATTCCACACAGCCCGGCGGCAGCCTGTTGATCTGGGCCGACGACCAGCGGGCGGCCGCCCTGGCGCCGTTCGCGGAGGCGTTCGGCCAGGAGAACGGCGTCACCGTCACGGTGGAGGCGATCTCGCAAGACCTGCAGACCAACTTCGTCACCGCGAGCCAGGCGGGCACCGGTCCCGACATCGTCATCGGGGCGCACGACTGGATCGGCAACCTCGTCCAGAACGGCACCATCGACCCTGTCCACTTGACCGCTGAGCAGGAGGCCGCGTTCGCCGAGGTCGCCCTGCAGGCCGTGTCGTTCGACGGCCAGACGTACGGCGTGCCGTACGCGATCGAGAACGTCGCCCTGATCCGCAACACCGACCTCGCCCCGAACGCCCCGGCCACGATCGAGGAGCTGGTGGCCACGGGCCAGGCGCTCGTGGCCGAGGGTAAGGTCACGAACATCCTGTCGCTGCAGGTCGGCCAGAACGGCGACACGTACCACATCTACCCGCTGTTCACCGCCGGTGGGGGTTACCTGTTCGGCAAGCAGGCCAACGGCGCGTGGAACCCGGAGGACGTCGGCGTCAACAGCCCCGGCTCGGTGGCCGCGTTCACGAAGATCCGCGACCTGGGCGAGGCGGGCTCGGGGGCGCTGACCCGGTCGATCAGCGGCGACAACGCGATCCCGACGTTCACCAGCGGAGGCGCGGCGTTCCTGGTCTCGGGCCCCTGGGCGATCGCCGACATCAAGAAGGCCGGCATCAACTACGAGATCTCCCCGGTGCCCCCCTTCGCTGGCGGCCCGCCCGCGTCGCCGTTCGTCGGCGTGCAGGCGTTCTTCGTCGCGAGCAAGGGCAAGAACAAGGCGCTGGCCGTCGAGTTCGTGACGAACTACGCGGCCAAGCCCGAGATTCAGAAGGCGCTCTACGAGGCCAACCCGCGTCCCCCGGCCCTGAAAGCGGCCCTGGAGGAGGTTGCGGCCACCGACCCGGACATCGACAAGTGGTTCGCGGCGGGCGAGAACGGCACGCCGATGCCGAACATCCCGCAGATGGCGGCGATCTGGGACCCGTTCAACAAGGCCTCGGCAGCAATCGTCGGCGGCGCCGATGTGCAGTCCACATTGGATGCGGCCCAGGAGACCATCGTCGAGGCGATCGGCAGCTAGTTCGATGACGATCGACAAGGTGGCGGGCGCGGAGGGGGCAACCCTTCCGCGCCCGCGCGGCAGTGCATGGCGGCCCGTAACGCCCTCGACTCCCCGGGGGACCTTCGTCATCGGCCTGGTCGTGAAGATCTTCGCCCTCGGAATCGTCGGCGCCCTCGCGGTCGCCGCGGCCGGGCCGCTCATCGCCGCGCAGGAGTGGATGTGGCTGAGCCTGCTGGTCGTGACGACAGGGCTGATCTTCTACGTGTACCTGTCGCCGCGCCGGATCGCGCTCAAGTACTTCGTGCCGGGCCTGCTGCTGCTGATCGCCTTCCAGTTGGTCCCGGTCGTCTACACCGCCAGCATGGCGTTCACCAATTTCGGCGACGGGCACCGCGGCAGCAAACAGGAGGCGATCGAGCAGATCCAGTCCAGCTCCGTGCGGCAGGTCCCGGGATCGGTCGAGTACGGGCTCTCGGTCGCCACGCGTGGGGACGACGCCGACGGCGAGCTGGTGTTCCTGCTGCTCGACCCCTCCGGCAACGGCCTGATCGGGGATGCGGAGGGCCTGCGTCCACTCGCCCCCGGTTCCTTCACCGCAAGCGGCACCCGGATCACCGCTGCCGACGGGTACCGTGTACTCAGCCTGAGCGAGGCGAGCCTGCGCAGCGAGGACATCACGGCTCTCGTGGTGCCGACCGAGGCCGGGGCGGTGCGGGCCAACGGCATCACCCGAGCGTTCGAGGGCCGGGCGGTCAACGCCTACGACGCGGGTTGCGACTGCATCGTCAACGTCGATACCGGTGAAACGTGGACGGCGGACAACGAAAACGGCAGTTTCGTCAATGCTGCTGGGGAGCGCCTGCCGCAGGGCTGGAAGGTCAACGTCGGGCTGCGCAACTTCGCCGTCGCGCTCACCGATCCGCGCATCTCCACGCACTTCCTGGGCGCGCTGCTCTGGAACATCGCGTTCGCCGCGCTCTCGGTCTTCGTGACCTTCGTGCTCGGCACGGCCTGCGCGCTCGCGCTGCACTCGGACCGTATCCGCGGCCTGCGCATCTACCGGATCCTGCTCGTGCTTCCCTACGCCATGCCGTCGTTCGCGATGCTGCTGGTCTGGAGCGACATGTTCAACCGGGACTTCGGTCTGGTGAACAAGCTGCTGGGGCTGGACGTGGACTGGTTCGGTGGAGCGTGGTCCGCGCGCCTCGCGGTGATCATCATCCAGCTCTGGCTGGGCTACCCGTACATGTTCCTGGTCGCCACCGGCGCGCTCCAGGCCATGCCCAAGGAACTCGTCGAGGCGGCGGCGATCGACGGGGCCTCGCCGTGGGCGCGGCTGCGGCAGGTGACCCTGCCGCTGCTGCTCGTCGCGCTCTCGCCCTTGCTCATCTCGTCGTTCGCGTACAACTTCAACAACTTCAACGCGATCCGACTCACCACCGACGGTGGGCCGTTCCCGCCGACGGACTCCACGGCGGGCGCTACCGACCTGCTCATCACCTACACGTACCGGCTCGCGTTCGGTGGCTCGGGCGCACAGGCCGGCCTCGCTTCGGCGATTTCAATCTATATATTTTTCATCGTCGTGATCTTCTCGTTGATCAGCTTCCGCCGTACGATCCGGCACGAGGAGGTGTTCTCATGACACCCCGCCGACGCACTGGCCTCGCCGAGAGCGACACCACGACAGTGGACACGCCCGTGCGCGGGCGTGGGCGCGCTCTGCGATGGGTCCGCGAGGTCGGGTGGCGGCACATGGCGGCCGTGGCCGCGGTGCTGTTCTCGTTGTTCCCCATCGTGTTCGTCGTCTCGGCCGCGATCAACCCGCTCGGCACGCTCTCCTCGACCACCCTGGTGCCGACCGGCGCCGGATTCGGCAACTTCGAGGCCCTGTTCACCAAGACCCAGTTCCTGAACTGGTTCATCAACTCCGTCGCCATCGCCGGAACATCGGCGGCGGTGGGCGTGTTCATCACGTTCTGCGCGGCGTTCGCCTTCTCCCGGCTGCGCTTCGCCGGTCGCCGGGCCGGCCTCATCTCGCTGGTCCTGATCCAGATGTTTCCGCAGTTCCTGGGAGTGGTCGCGGTGTACTACATGTTCTCCTCAATCGGGGAGTACTACCCGGCCATCGGGCTCGACACCCGACTCGGGCTGCTGCTGCTCTACCTGGGTCCATCGCTCGGAGTCAATACTTGGCTCACCAAGGGGTTCATCGACGCGATTCCGCGCGAGCTCGACGACTCGGCTCGCGTGGACGGCGCGAGCCACGCCCAGATCTTCTTCCGGATCATCGCGCCGCTCGCCGCGCCAATCCTGGCGGTGGTCGCGCTCCTGTCCTTCATCGCGACGATCAACGAGGTGCTCTTCGCGTCGATCTTCCTGACCAGCTCGGACACGAAGACCCTCGCGGTCGGTCTCTTCGGGCTGCTGCAGGGCCAGCGCAACGCGAACTTCGGCATGTTCTCAGCGGGAACGCTGATCACGGCCATTCCGACAGTGATCCTCTTCCAGTTCCTGCAACGCTTCATCGTGTCGGGCCTCAATGCCGGCGCTGTCAAGGGGTGACCGCGGCGCGACGGATGGCTGGGCTGGCTGTCTCGGCGCTGGTCGAGACAGCCATGGCTCCACGGCCACCATCCGGAAAGTTCATGGTCAACCGGTACTGGAGGTGGCGGCTCGACCGGCGGCTGCCGGGACGCGGTGGCCCTGGGCGGCGAACGAGCGGGACATGTTCCACAGATAGATTGATGTCCCGCCCTGCCCCAGGCGATGGTCGAAGCCACACGCGTCGAAGCAATTCTCGATGATGTGCATCGTGGTCTCCTCTTCTCTTCCGGTGCTGACGGCCTACGCGCGCAGCATGTGCTCGATGCGTCGCGCGGCCACCGCCAGCGCCGCGGCGGCCAGCACGATGAGGTATCCGGCGTTCACCCACTGCGACCACCCGGCGGTGGCGGTGGTGACGGCCCGCACCAGGGACACCGCGTGGTACAGCGGGGTGGCCTCGACGAGCCAGCGCAACGCGGCCGGGTACGCGTCGACCGGAACGAACGTCCCGGAGAACATGAACAGGGCGAACTGGACCAGGGCCATCGCGTCGAATTCCTGCCAGCCCCGCACCAGCGTGGCGGCGAGGATGCCGATGCTGCCAAACGCCAACGCGGCCACCGCGGCCGCGGGCACGGCGGCCAGCGCCCGCTGCGGTGTCGTGTGGCCCATCACCGTCATGATCGCCAGGAAGGCCGCCGCGTAGAGGCAGACCCGGACGGTGGCCCAGCCCAGCTCGCCGAGAGCGATCTCAACGGGGCGCACCGGCGTATTCAGGATCGCGTCGTAGACCCTCAGATACCGCAGGCGCCCGACGAAGATGAACGTGGTGTCGGCCAGCGCGCTCGACATCGCGTAGGAGGCCACCATCGCCGGGGCGACGAAGGCGGCGTAGCTGATCAGGTGACCATCGGCGAGTGTGATGTTCCCGATCTGGGTACCGAGCGCGACACCGATCGCCAGCAGGTAGAACAGCGGCTCGAAGAATCCGGTCAGCAGAATGATCCACGACCCGGCCGAGAGCGTGTCGATATTTCGCTCGGCCACCCGAGCCGACTGGCGGCCCGTCTCGGTGAGCCGGTCGACCGTGCCCAACAGGGAAGCCATCATCGCGAGCTCCAGGAGGTCTCAGGTGGCCAGCCGGCGGTCGAACCGCCGGTACGCGAGCAGGAGGCCGGCCGCGGCCCACAGCGACAGGTAAAGCAGGTGCACGACCACCGGCCACTGGGTCGGTACACCCTGCAGCGACGTGCGCATGAGGGTCACGCCGCTCCACAGCGGCGTCGCGTAGGCGAGCAACCGAAGCGGCTCCGCGAGAGCCTCGACCGGGAAGAAGACCCCGGCGAACAACGACATCGGCATGACCACGAAGCGGGTCAGCACGCTGAAGTAGGTCTCCGACGGTACGGTCGCCGCGTACGCGAACGTGGGGGCCGCGACCGCCAGGGCCAGGATCAGGGCCACCGGAACGCTCAGCAGCGACCAGGGCGTGTGCAGCGCGCCGAAGGTGGCCGCCACGGCGAGCAGGGCCAGGCAGCTGGTGAGCACCCGGAACAGGACATACGCGAGGTGCCCGCCGAGAATGTCACCGATTCGCAGCGGCGTGGCGAGCTGCGTGCCGTAGGTGCCGGTCCAGGAGAGCTTGGCCAGCACGGGCCACGTCGAGTTGCCGACGGCGACAGTCATGGCCGTTGACGCGATCAGGCCGGGGACGATCCATTGCGCGTACGGGATGCCGTCGAAGCCGTCGCCCAGATAATGGCCAACGCCCATACCGATCCCGAGCAGGGTCAGGACCGGCAGCCCGAACGCCGTGAGCAGCGTCGCTGGCCAGGTGCGGCGGAACCCGACGAGGTAGTACTCGAAAACGGCGACGATACCGCGAGACATGCCAGTTCCTCACTCGACGAGTTGCCGGCCGGCCAGGCGCAGGAAGACGTCCTCCAGGCCACCCCGTCGCACCAGAACTCCGGTGGGTGCCGGTCCGCGACGGTGGATCTCGGCGAGCGCCTTCTCGCCGTCGGCGCAGTACAGCAGGATCCGGTCGGGCAGGATCTCGATCCGCTCGCCGATGCCGGCCAGGACGGCCGTCATCGCCTCCGACGCCGGTCCCGGGTAGCGCAGCTCGACCACCTGTTGGCCCGCGTGCTCCTTGACGAGTGCGGCCGGAGTGCCTTCGCCGACGATGCGCCCGCGGTCCATGACGACGAGCCGGTCACACAGCTGCTCGGCCTCGTCCATGTAGTGCGTGGTGAGCACCACCGTGACGCCCTGGTCCTTGAGCCGGAAGAGCCGTTCCCACACCAGGTGCCGGGCCTGGGGGTCGAGGCCGGTGGTGGGCTCGTCGAGCAGCACCAGATCGGGCTGGTTGACCAGCGCGCGCGCGATCACCAGCCGGCGTTTCATCCCGCCGGAGAGGGCGTTGATGGAGTCGCCGGCCCGGTCGGCGAGCTGCATGAAGTCGAGGAGCTCCATGGCTCGCTGGCGTGCGATCCGCCGGGACAGCCCGAAGTAGCGGGCGTACGTGGTGACGTTCTCGCGGACGGTCAGCTCGGCGTCGAGGCTGTCGGCCTGCGGGCACACACCGAGTCGGGCCCGGATCCGGTGACCGTCGCGGACCGGGTCCAGGCCGAGCACACTCAGGCCTCCTCCCGTCGGCGACGACACGCAGCCGATCATCCGCATCGTCGAGCTCTTGCCCGCCCCGTTGGGACCGAGGATGCCGAAGAACTCACCGCGTTCGACATCGAAATCAATTCCGTCAACCGCCGTGAGGGTACCGAAGCGCTTGGTCAGGCCTCGTGCGTGGATGACCGTGTCCGCGGACGTCATGTCTGCGCTCCCTGCCGCAAGTAGATGCGTTCCAGTACCGCGGCCACACCGTCGTCGTTGCTGGGCCCGACCTCGTCGGCGGTGGCGGGGGCGCCGGCGGCCGCGGGCGCGGCCGCGCGGGGCGCCCCCCCCCC
>JADGGF010000108.1 GCA_019690055.1 Micromonosporaceae bacterium | reverse complement strand
GGCGGGTGGCTGGCCGGACCTCCCTACGGTCCCGGCATCCGGGTGCCCGCTAGCGCTCACGGCTGGTCCCACCGTCTCGGCCCCATGCGGTGATGGTATCGGTGTCTGTCGTCGGCGCAGGCGCGGCCGCCGGACCCGCCGTCGCCCGCTCGTCCCCCAGCATCCGGCCCAGCCCGGCGCGGTCACTCGCCCGGGTCCGTACGTCGGCCGGACCGCCAGCCTCGACACTCCGGCCAGCCGCGACGCTCTGGCCAGCCTCAACACTGTGGCCAGCCTCGGCGGTTTCGCCGGCCCCGACGGTGGCGAGCGGCTCGTACGCCGACGGTTCGGGCAGCGCCCGCGACAGCAGCGGCGTGGCGACGGACCGCACCTCGAACGACCCGAGGGCTCGCCGGTACGCCCCGACGGACTCCCACTCGGTGACCAGGCACCACAGGGTGGGCTGGTCGTACGCCCGGGCCAGCTGCCCCGACCGGAACCCCGGCCGGGCCGCCAACACGGCCAGCGCCTCCCGCGCGGCGGGCAGGAAGTCCCTGTCGTCGTCCGCGACCTCGAACCGAAGCACCCCCAGCACGCCCGCTACGGTAGTCGCAGCCCCGCAACGGACCCGCCATCACGTCGTCGGCCCGCCGGCCTGGCGACGCGCCGGCGCGGTGGGTGCGGACGCGGGGCGAGGGCGTGCCGCACCGGGTGCGGGCGCCGACGCGTACCGGTGGACGAGGAGACATGAGCCAGCAGACCCCCGACCCGATCCTGCACCGGCTGGCCCGGGTGAACCGCACCGCGGCCTTCATCGGCGCGCTGGTGGTCGGGCTCGCCGGGTTCTTCCTGCCCGGCGTCTGGGGTGCCCTGGTGCTCTACGCGGTGGTCTTCACCCTGGCCTGGCTGCACGCCCGCACCTTCGCCGTGACGCCGCCGCAGCTGCGGGTGATGCGCGTGCTCATCATCTGCGTGCTCACCGTCATCGCCACGGTCAAGGCCCTCTGACGGGCCGCGGCAGGCCCCGGGGTCAGCTCGACGGCAGCGGCGGCAGCGTGTGCGCCCGCTCGTAGGCCATGACCTGGTCGATGCGCCGCTGGTGACGGGACTCGCCGGAGAAGGGCGTGTCGAGGAAGGCGAGCGTGATCTTCCACGCCTCGTCCGCGGAGTGCATCCGCGCACCCAGCGCCACGATGTTCGCGTCGTTGTGCTGCCGGGCCAGACGCGCGGTCACCTCGCTCCAGGCCAGCGCCGCCCGCACCCCCGGCACCTTGTTCGCGGCGATCTGCTCACCGTTGCCAGATCCACCAATGACGATACCGAGGCTGCCCGGGTCGGTGACCACCCGGTACGCGGTGTGCAGGCAGAACGGGGGGTAGTCGTCCTCCGGATCGAGCACGGTCGGCCCGATGTCGACCGGCTCATCCCCGCGTTCGGTCAGCTTCTCGATGAGGTAACGCTTCAGATCGAACCCGGCATGATCGGACCCCAGGTAAACCCGCATCGCAGCAGTATCGCTGCCGCTGCGTCCCGCGCGCACAGGTGCCCCTCGCCCACCACCGGGACGGACGGCTACTCGGCCCACCCACGATGGCCGATCCGCCCTCACGGCTCGTTCCTCGCCGCTCGGGCTACTCGGCGGACAGATCCGCGAGGACCAGGCCGGCGCGGGCCTTCGGGGTGAACCACGTGCTCTTGCGCGGCATCTTCTGCCGAGCCAGGTTCACCGCCACGAACTGGTCGACGGTCACCGGGGCGATCAGGACCGCCAGCTCCGCCCGACCCGAGTCCACTTCGGACGCGAGCCACTCCGGCGGGTAGTCCCCGCCCACGTACACGATCCGCTTGTCCCCCGGCTCCAGGCCCAGCACGTCGCCCAGCACCAGCCGCTCCACGATCGTGTGGTCCATCCGATCGACGACCTCGCCCTCGGCCGGCACCGGCAGCCGCACGGCCCACGCCTGCCCGCCCGCGTAGAGCAGCACCGTGCCCTGCTCGGGGATGCCGACCGCGGCCTCGCTGACCGCCGCGCCGGCGGCAACGAGGCGGTCGAGGAGGTCCGGCAGCGGCACGGACGTGTGGGTCACCAGGCGGTGGTAGGGCTGGATCGCGACCGAGGCCGGCGTGGTGATGACGGCCAGGAACCGGCGCAGCCCCCCGATCTGGGCGGCGAGGCTGCGGTGGTTGCCGTCGGCCACGACCAGCTCGCCGCGCCCGGCGAGCTCGGCGAGCTCGGCCGCCGCCGGGTCGTCGGCCCGGATCGGCCACACGGCGTGCTCCCGGCCAACATGATCGATATCGGTCACGTGGGGTGCCCCGAGCGAGCCGGCGAGCGCGCGCAGCCGATCGTGCAGCCGGGCGTCGGTGGGCGCGGCACCGGTTGCCCCGGGCGACGAATCCCGGCCGGTCTGCAGGAGCAACACGGGTGACAGGAGGTGTCGCGTCGCGTCGGCGAGGGCCACCCGCTCCCGAACCTTCTCGATGAACACGTCCTCGTTGCGGATCACCCGACCGGGCTCGTCGGCCGACGTCGAGATCTGATCAGTATCGACCATGGCGAAGAGCCCGTACGCCGCCGCATCCGGCCGGTCGGGGTCGGCGATGCGGTAGAGCACCAGCGCGTCGTCGACCGGGGTGTACCGCCCCGCGGCGCGGGCGCGGTCGAGGCGGGCCACGGCGTCCGGCAGGGCGGCCGTGAACGTCCGGCCCAGGCTGTCGGGGGCCCGGTGGGGCATCTCGATCGCCAGCGCGCTGTCGGGGTTCGCCGCGATGATCTCCGTGATCTCGGCGTCGTCGGCGAACTCGTCGTAGTTGCGCGCCCCCGTCCCGCCATTCGAGAGCAGCGCTCGCTTAATGGGATGCACCACCACACTCATGCCCGCAACGTACCCCGCCGCCCAACCTCACCGTCGCCGAGGGCACCGCCACCCGCGCCCCCCATGTCCCTGTGTCAGGAAGGCGTCCTTCCTAGGCAAAAACCGTCAACAAGGCGTCCTTCCTGACACAAACAGCCCACGGGGGGCCAGAGGGGGTCAGGTGAAGATCGGGCCGCGGGTGCGGGTTCGTTTGAGTTCGAAGAAGCCGTCGGTGCCGGCCACGGCGAGTACGCCGTCCCAGAGGCGGCCGGCGGCCTCGCCCCGCGGGGCGGGGGTGATGACCGGGCCGAAGAAAGCGATCGGTTCGCCGTCCACCCGGGGCACGTGGATCACCGGGGTGCCGACGTCCTCGCCCACGGGCGCCATGCCGGCGGTGTGGCTGGCCCGCAGTTGGGCGTCGTACTCGGTGGAGGTGGCGGCCGCGGCCAGCGACACCGGCAGTCCCGCCTCTTGGAGCGCCCCGATGATCATGTCCCGGCCCAGGCCCGTACGGCGGAGGTGGACCCGGGTGCCCATGGCGTCGTAGAGCGGGCGCAGCACGCCGGAACCGTACGCCTGCTCGGCCGCGGTCAGCACCCGCACCGGGCCCCAGGCCGAATCAAGCAGCTCGCGGTACTTGTCGGACACCTCCCGATGCTCGTTGAGCACGGACAGGCTCATCACGTGGAAGCGCACCCGCACGTCACGGACGCGCTCAACCTCGAGCAGCCAGCGAGAGGTGATCCACGCCCACGGGCAGGCCGGATCCACCCACAGGTCCACATCGGTCATTTCGTGCTCCCCACAAGCGACACGTGAACCGCATGCTCAGGCCGGGCCGGTGACAGGCCCTTACATCCTGCCCCGCTCCCCGCGCCGCGACCACCGGCGGGTTACGCACAAAGGCGGTCGAGTCACGTGACAAACTCGACACAGCCCGCCGACCGGGCGGGTGCCAACGAGATCGGCGCCAACCGGCGAGGCCCGCCCGTCGAGGCCCTGGCCGCGTTCCGACCAGACCGGCGCCGACGAGGACGGATGGAGTTGCCCGTGGCCGGAGTGCGGAACCTGACCCAGGTCGAGGCGACCGAGCGTGCCCGCCTGGTGAACGTGACGTCGTACGACATCACGCTCGACCTGACCGACGGCCTCGGCGGCCCCGGAGAGGGGACGTTCCGGTCGGTGACCCAGGTCCGGTTCACGTGCAGCGAGCCGGGGGCGTCGACGTTCCTCGAGGCGGCGGCCGAGCGGCTGCGCTCCGTGACCCTCAACGGCGTCGAGGTGGACACCTCGGGATGGTCGGCGGAGAAGGGGCTGCCCGTGTCGGGGCTGGCCGCCGAGAACCTGCTCGTCGTCGACGGCGACTTCCGGTACTCCACCTCGGGGCAGGGCCTGCACCGCAGCGTCGACCCGGTGGACAAGGAGGTGTACCTCTACAGCCAGTTCGAGACGGCCGACGCGCAGCGGGTCTTCGCCTGCTTCGACCAGCCGGACCTCAAGAGCGTCTTCACCTGGCACGTCACCGTGCCCGGGCACTGGCGGGTGATCTCCAACGCCCCGATCGCCTCGGTGGAGCCGGCGGCCGGCGGGGCCAAGACGGTCCACTTCGAACAGTCCGCCCGGATGAGCACCTACATCACCGCGCTGTGCGCGGGGCCGTACCACGAGGTGCGCGACACGCACGACGGGATCGACCTCGGGCTGTTCGTACGCCAGTCGATGAAGCAGTACCTCGACGCCGACGAGCTGTTCCTGATCACCAAGCAGGGATTTGACTTCTTCCACGTCCAGTTCGGGGTGCGGTACCCGCTGCCCAAGTACGACCAGGTGTGGGTGCCGGAGTTCAACGCCGGCGCAATGGAGAACTTCGGCTGCGTCGTCCACGCCGAGTCGTACTACATCTTCCGCTCGCAGGTCACGGACTTCGAGCACGAGCAGCGGGCGAACACGATCCTGCACGAGATGGCCCACATGTGGTTCGGCGACCTGGTCACGATGCGGTGGTGGGACGACCTGTGGCTCAACGAGTCGTTCGCCGAATGGGCCTCGCACTGGTGCAACACCAACGCGACCCGGTTCACCGACGCCTGGACCACGTTCCTGTCGATCCGCAAGAACTGGGGCTACCGCCAGGACCAGCTCTCCTCGACCCACCCGGTCTACGCCCCCATGCCGGACGTGGAGGCGGTCGAGGTGAACTTCGACGGCATCACGTACGCCAAGGGCGCGTCGGTCATCAAGCAGCTCGTGGCGTACGTCGGGATCGACGCGTTCCTCGCCGGCCTGCGCGCTTACTTCACGGCGCACGCGTGGGGAAACGCCACCTTCGACGACCTGCTCTCCGCGCTGGAGGCGGCCTCGGGCAAGCCGCTGCGCTCGTTCGCCGACCAGTGGCTGCGCACCGCCCAGGTCAACACGATCCGGCCGGTCATCACCGTGGGCGCCGACGGACGCTATGAGAGCGTGGCCGTGGCGCAGGAGGCGCCGGCCGATCACCCCACGCTGCGCACCCACCGCATCGGTGTCGGCCTGTACGACCTGCGGGGCGAGTCGCTGGTCCGTCGCTCCCTGCTCGAGGTCGATATCGACGGCCCGCTCACCCCGATCGCGGCGCTGACCGGAGTCGAGGCGGCGGATGTGCTGCTGCTCAACGACGAGGACCTCTCGTACACCAAGCTCCGCCTCGACCCGGCGTCACTGTCCACTGTGGTCAAGCACATCGCCGGCTTCGACTCGTCCCTGGCCAGGGCGCTGTGTTGGGCCGCCGCCTGGGACATGACCCGCGACGCCGAGATGGCGGCCCGGGACTACGTCGCGCTGGTCTGCGCCGGCCTGCCGAAGGAACGCGACATCAATCTGGTGACGGCCACGCTGCGGCAGGCCCAGACGGCGGTGAGCGCGTACGCCGACCCGGCCTGGATTCCCACCGGCTGGTCCCGCCTGGCCGACACGGCGCTGGCCGCCCTGCGCACCGCCGAGCCGGGCAGCGGGTTCCAGCTCGCGTGGGCCCGAGCGTTCGCCGCCTGCGCCCAGCGCCCCTCCGATCTCGCCGTGGTGCGCAGCTGGCTCGCCGGGGACGACGTGCCGAACGGGCTCAAGATCGACACTGACCTGCGCTGGTCGCTGTTGTCCACTCTGGTCGCGCACGGCGCCGCCGATCCGGCCGAGATCGAGGCCGAGCTCGACCGTGACCGTACGGCCAGTGGTGAGCGCTCGGCCGCCCTGGCCCGCGCTCTCGTGCCGACGCCGGAGTCCAAGGCGGAGACCTGGCGGCGACTCACCGGTGACGAGAAGCTGCCGAACTGGCTGCACCGCTCCCTGCTGCAGGGCTTCCACCACCCCTCACAGCTCTCGCTCACCCTCGAGTATCGAGAGAAGTTCTTCGACGTCGTGGACGAGATCTGGGCGAGCCGGGACAGCGAGACGGCGCAGGAGTTCGTCCTCTTCGCCTACCCGTCGGTGCACGTGGCGGACGACACGGTGGCGATGACGGACGCCTGGCTGGCCGTCGACGGCCACCCGGCCCCGCTGCGCCGCCTCGTCGCCGAGGGCAAGGATGGCGTGGTCCGCGCCATCGCCGCCCGCGCCCGGGACGCCCGCGCCGCCTAACTGTCAGGAAGGACGCCTTCCTGCGCCGTAGGTGTCAGGAAGGCGTCCTTGCTGGGCAAAAAGCGTCAAGAGGGCGTCCTTCCTGCGCCGCGCCCGGGTCAGGCGAGGTGGGCGAAGACGATGATGTTGTCGGCGTAGCCGGTATCGCCGCCGACCCACTCACCCCCGCACGTCACCAGGGCCAGGCGCGGGACGTCACTGTGCACCAGCACGCGGTCGGCGGGGAACTTGTCCTTCGGAAACTCCTCCACCGAGTCGACCCGGAAGGTGGCGATCCGGCGGTCCTTGCGGGCCACCTCGATCAGCTTGCCGGCCCGGATGTCACGCAGGTTGTGGAACACCCCCGGCCGGGAGTCGGTATCGACGTGCCCCACTATGACCGCGGTGCCCGGCTCGCCCGGCGTGGGTCCGAGACCGTACCACCCGACCGTCCGGGTGGGGTCCTCGACCGGCGGAGCGATGCTGCCGTCGTCGGCCTTGCCCACCTCCACCACGTCGGCCCGGACCCCCAGCGAAGAAATCGACAGTCTTGTCGGCTTGGACGGAACCATGACCTTGCCGTCGGATCTGGGCCAGTCCACGGAGAAGCTGGGCATCGGCATGCCCAGCGCCCGGCCCAGGCCGACGGCCGTGGTGAACACCCCGATCAACAGGAGGCTGGCGACGAGCGGTGCCGCGTTGCGTTGCTTCCTCGCCACCGCCTACCTCTTCGCCATCCTTCTACCGACGCCCCCTCTACCGACGCTGCTCGCCCTCTACCGACGCCCCGCGGTACCGTCGTCGCGCCCGAACCGCGACCGTACGGCCGCCTTCTGCTTGCTCCGCATGGCCACGAGCGCTCCGGCCATCAGAAAGCCCAGCCCCACGCCCAGCCACACCAGCGGCGTGCGGTCGGCCGGGGCACTGGCCTGCTCGGCCTGGTCCGGGTTGCCGCCCTGCTCCGGGTTGCGAGCGAGGAACCCGCCGCCGGTGTTCGGGCCGGGCACCTTCGCGCTCGGCGACGCCGTGCCGCCGATCACGGTGAGCGTGGTCGTGGCCTGGGAACCGGTCTTGCAGGCCAGGCGGACCCCGTAGGTGCCGGGGGCCGTCTCCGGCGAGATGGTGGCGGTCGTGGCCAGCACCCCGCCGACCGGTTGGAGCGTGCGGCTGCCGAACGCGATCGACGAGACCGTGGCCTCGTTGACGTTCTCCCCGCAGCTCGCCGTGACCTGCGTCTGAGCGCCCGCGCTCACAGTCGCCGGGCTCACCGACACCCACACGCTGGCGGAATTGGCCACCGCATCGGCACAGCCGGCGACCCCGCTCAGCGCGGCGACGGTCACCAGCGCGCCGATCATCCGCGCACCGGCCGGGCCGGCGCGCCCTCGGGCTAGCCGAACGAATCGCATGATGAGCTCCGATCGTCGGCGGTTCGGCCTCGTCCCTCCGATCGTGCCCCGGTGGGCCGGGCGATCCCCGCCATATCGGCTCTGTTGGATGCTGTTTCGACCCGTCTCGGACGCCTGCACCCCGGTGTCCGACCCGCCCGGTGTTGTCGTCTCCGGACCGACCGGTGGCGTGGTGTCCGGCCCGCCCGATGGTCTCCGGGACGCTCGGCCTTCGGTGGTGCCGGCCACAGACCCCGGCTGCGATCACGGCGCCCAGCGGCGGTACCGTGGCAGACGAGGAGTTATCGGCCGAGGAGTGGCGGTTTGAGCAGCGAATTCGTCCGGATGCTGTTGATCCTGATCGGGATCGCCGTCGCGTTCGCCCTGGTGCTCGCGGGTCTGGTGTTCGCGGGCGGGGGGCGGCGGAGCAAGCGGTACCGTCCGGGCCGGCCGTTCACGTTTACGCCGGTGTGGTTCCTGAGCGCGCCGGAGGAGCAGTCCCGGGCCGGCATCGCCCGGGCCCTGCGCGCCGCGACCCTGGGCGGGCGGGCCGCCGGCCCGCGGGAAACGGGAGGCGCCAGTGATCGCTGGTGAGGTGACCGCCGCGCCGTCGTCCGGCGGGGTCGTCGACGGGTCCGCGGTGCAGGGGTCCACGGTGGCCGCGACCGTCCCTGAACCTCAGCGGGCACACCCGACCTATCACCCCGAGGTCGTGCACGGCCCGCTGTCGGTGCGCGCCCTCCTCCGGGTGGACGAGGCGCTGCGCCTGGCCGACGCCGCCACCGGGCTGACCTTCAGTGTCTACATCGGCGAGTTGGGCGAGGACTCGCGGGACACCGCGCAGCGGCTGCACGCCCGCCTGGCCGACCCCGACGTGAGCGTCCTCATCGCCATCTCCCCGAACGAGCGCGTGCTCGAGATCGTGACCGGTTCCCGGGCGCGCAAGCGGATCCTGGATCGGGACGCCCACCTCGCGGCCAAGTCGATGGTGGCTGCGTTCGCCGGTGGTGATCTCGGCGGCGGCATCGTCGCCGGCATCGCTCAGCTCGCCGACCACGCCGGCCGCGCCCGTAGCGACAACTGAGGCCCCTCCGCCGCCCGGGGCGACGGCTGACGGGTCAGGCGGCTGAGGTCAGGCGGCTGGCGTCAGGCGGCAGGTCGAGCCACTCGGCCCAGCGCGGGTCGGGGGTTCGGTGCCCGAGGACCCGCCAGGCGACGCCCTTCGGCGCCGCGGGGACCACATGAAGACGCCAACCGAGTTCGGCTGGCGTCCGGTCCCCCTTGGTGTGGTTGCACCGGGCGCAGGCGGCCACCACGTTGTCCCACTGGTGCTTCCCACCCCGGCTGCGGGGCACCACATGGTCGATGGTCTCCGCCACGCCGCGGCAGTAGGCGCACCGGCCGCCGTCCCGGGCGAAGATCGCGCGCCGGGACAGCCCGACGTACGGTCGGTAGGGCACGCGGACGTAGTAGGTCAGGCGAACGACCAGCGGCACCGGCACCGAGGTGCGCTCACTGTGGAAGACCCCGTCGCCGTCGGCGATGCAGACGGCCTTCGCGGAGAGGACGAGGATCGTCGCCCGGCGCACCGACACGACACCCAGCGGTTCGTACGTCGCGTTGAGGACAAGCGCAGACGAGTTGGCCGCCGGGGGTCGTATGTCAGGCATCGTCGGCGCTCCACAATCGTCCGAATCTGATAAGGGTCGTGGAACCATCGTCCACGACACGACCCCGCTCGGCGAGCCCTCTTGAGGTAAAGCTCCGGTGACGATGCCCGCCACGGCGGTGGCCGGTGTCGCCCGGGTGACCGTCGTGCGGTATTCACAGTGCCGTGACTGGGACCGTTGCCCTGCAACCGAACGCTGAGACCGCCCCCGCCTGCGCCGCCACCGACTGGTGGTGCCACTTCGTCTACACCGCGACCGGCAAGCCCTGGCTGGCCGAAGCCAGTTACTACGCGGTGCTCAAGCCAGCACGGATCGTGTTGATCATCGTGGGCGCGATCGTGCTGCAGGTGGTGGCCCGGCGGCTGCTGCGCCGCCTCACCGAACGGGCCAGCAATTCTCGGCGCAGCCTGCTCCGTCCGTGGCGGAGTCGCGCGGCGGCCGCCGAGCCCGACACCGCCAGCGGCACCCGCGCCGAGCGGCGCCGGCAGCGAGCGGAGGCGCTCGGCTCGGTGCTACGCACCGCCGTCTCGGTCACGATCTTCTCCGTCGCCGCCATGCTCGTGCTCGGCGAGCTCGGGATAGACCTCGCCCCGCTCATCGCCAGTGCCGGCATCCTGGGCGTCGCGCTCGGCTTCGGCGCACAGAACCTGATCAAGGACTACTTCGCCGGCCTGTTCATCCTCATCGAGGACCAGTTCGGCGTGGGCGACAACGTCGACGTCGGCGAGGTCAGCGGCATCGTCGAGGAGGTCGGGCTGCGCATCACGACGATCCGCGACCTGCAGGGCGTGATCTGGTACATCCGCAACGGCGAGATCGTCCGAGTGGGCAACCGCAGCCAGGGCTGGGCGGTGGTCGTGGTCGACGTGCCGATCGGCTTTGCCGGGGTCGAGGAGGCGACCGAGGTGCTGCGCGCCGCGGCGGCCACGCTCGTCGAGGACCCCGACTGGGCCGACGACCTGCTCGGCGCCCCGGAGGTCCTCGGCGTGGAGCAGGTCACGATCGAGGGCGCGGTGGTCCGGACCACGGTGAAGACCGTTCCCGCCTCGCGCTGGCGGGTGGCGCGCGAACTGCGGCGCCGGCTCACCGAGGCCCTGGAGTCGGCCGGCATCACCGAGCACCTCCGGGAATACCTGCGGCCCCGTCTGTTGTCCGAGCAAGCCTCCCAGCCGCGACGCCCCGGCTCCTGACGCCCCACCCCGGCCCCGCTCCCGCCTGACGTGCGCGGGACGGATGCCCTCCGGACGCCTGGTGCCCAGGAC
>JADGGF010000107.1 GCA_019690055.1 Micromonosporaceae bacterium | reverse complement strand
CCCCTGAGCCGGCCGCTCGGCGGCTCCCCGGGGCTGCCGACGACCCTCCTAGCTGGAGGCCTCCATGCTGCCCTTCAGCGCGGCCTTGCCGGCCAGCTCGACGTGCCGGCTGCACGCGGCGGCCGCGGCGGCCGCGTCGCGGCGTTCGATCGCTCGGACGATGGCCCGGATCTCCCGCAGGGTCTGCGCGCTTCGCCCCGGCTGAGCCAGCGAGATCGCCCGCATACGGCGGACTCGCGTGTGCAGGCCCTCGACCACCGCCCGCAGCTCATCGTTGCCGGCGCCGGCGAAGAGGACGGAATAGAACTCGTCCTTGGCCTCCAGCACGTCTCGCTCGGCGGCGACGTCCGCAGCGATCCGCTCGTAGGCCGCGCGCAGCTCCTTGACCTGCTCGTCGGACGCGCGTTCGACGAACAGCCGGCCCGCCAGCCCTTCCAGGGCCGACCGGAGCTCGTAGAGGTTGGCGACCTCGCGGGGGGTCAGCCCGGCGACGACCACTCCCTTGTTCGGGATTGACCGCACCAGGCCCTCCGCGGCGAGCTCCCGCAGGGCCTCCCGGACGCTGGTCCGCGAGACGCCGAGCATCTCGATCAGCTCACGCTCGACCAGGCGCTGACCCGGCTTGAACCGCGTGTCCGCGATCGCCTGCCGGAGGATCCCCGAGACCTGCGTTCGCACCGGCGGCGCCAGCCGCTGGACCCTCATCGAGTACGACAACTCGGTGCCCGCGACCTGCCGATCAAGCGAGTCATCGTCCACAATCTTTGCCACGATGCGAACCTTCTCCCCTGCCGGGGTCCTTCGCCGTCAACTGTCGGACAACCATCGTAGCGGCTGTCGTCGCTGGCTGTCATCCGGAGACGGCTGGGCGGACCGCCGGTGTCGGACCGTGATCCGGCACCGGCTAGACCCGGCGGTCGACATATCGTTCCTCCCCGTACGGCCAGGGTTCGTTCAGGTCAGCCACGCTCGGATACCACCCGTAGAACACCTCCTTGGACTCGGCGAAGAAGGACGTGATCCGGCGCTTGATGAGCCAGTCTGCCCCGGATCGGACATAGTCGACGTCGTACGCCCCGGAGCTGTTACGGATCGATACACGTCCGTTGACAATTCCGATGGCTCGATACTGAAAATGCACCCGGCAGGTCGCGGTATCGCCCTTGATGTCGAACTTCGGGATCATCATGTAGTGAATAGAGACGGCAGTCGGGCGAAACCGGGGTGGAGACCTGGTCCTTGTCGATCTGGGGGTGATGTTCCACTTGATGCCGCCGGTCTCCTCGTTGCGGACGATCTGGCCGAACCAGTTCGGGCGCTGGGCCTGGTGGTCCTCGGCCCGGAACTGGACCTGGCCGAGGATCGTGTCGGTGCTGAACCCCGTGCGCTTCTCGGCGAGCACGTCCGTCTCCGTCGAGCCCGACTCCGCGATCGCGGCCAGAAGCATCTCGAACGCCACGAAGGTGTTCGCCTCGATGTAGAACGGCTCGCGCCCGAACTGGGCCTTGAAGGCTTCGACGAAGCGCCCGTTGCGCTCGTTGTTGAGGGTCGGGTCGTACCCGGGCACACCGTAGAGGCCGAGGCCCGCGTCGCCGATGGCGTCGAAGCCGAGCACGTCGACGGTGTTGAACCCGACTACGGCCTGGAACTCGTCCATGAGCCCGTACTGGCTCGCCTGGTTCAGGAACGTCACGGCGTCGGAACCGACCACGCAGGTGAACAGGCCCTCGGACTCCTCCGACAACAACTGGGTGATGTAAGAGCCGAAGTCCGGTGTCGTCAACGGTGGGAAGAGCCCGGGCTTGACCGTCGCCCCGGTCGGCTCGACGAGCCGCTTGAACGCGTCGTACGAGTCGTGACCGAAAGCGTAGTCTGGGCATAACGCGCTCCACGTCTTGATGCCCAGGCGGCGAACGCCGCTCGCGAGCGTGTTCATGGCCATGCTGACGGACGGAACCGTCCGGAAGTACAGCCGATTGCAGGTCGCCCCCGTCAGACCGTCCGCCACCGCGTCCGGGTCGATGAACAGCACGTTGAGCCGCTCGAGGGACTGCTGGATCGCCGCGGACTGCGCCGAGGAGAAGTACCCGGTCAGGATGTTGAAGCCATCCTGGATGACCGCGCTCTCGGCCGCGCGCACCGCGTCCGCGGTCTCACCATTGTTGACGTATGTCTTGATCTCGATCGGTCGTCCGTTGGCGCCGCCGGCCGAGTTGAAGTAGTTGGTCATAAAGGGAACCATGTTGAGAACGGCGCGCCCGTACACCGCGAGCGGGCCCGCCGTCGCCGCCGTCACGGCGATCCGGATGGGCTCCGTGCCGGAGTTCGAGCCACCTTCGTCGTCACCGCAGGCAGACAGGACGGTCGGCAGGGCCATCATTCCCAGGGCCCCGGCGGAGCCCTTGAGGAACTGCCTCCGCGAGAAGTGAGGAAGCGCGCCTGAGCGTTCATTTCAACTCCTGATGGCGTGAGATTCGTCGATAAAGAAAGGACGGGTGAAGAGTTCGTGAGATGCCGGGTTACGGCCGGAGCCTGGGCGATCGGATCCCGGCTCACCGACCCGGTCGTGTGTCGGTCGGGTGCGACGAGAACGTGATCCCCCGGCCGCGCCAGAGCTTGGTCATGACGAAGTACCGCAGGTGCGTGCCCGGCCACTGCGTGGCGTTGGCGCCCGTCTCGGTGTGGTAGTAGTTGGTGCAGCCCGCCTCCATCGCGCTGGCGTCGGTCGCGAGCTTGTGGTCGACCCACCCGATCCACCGGTCCAGGGCCTCCGGTGACGTGTCGACCCGTGCGGCGCCACGCCGCACCATCTTCTTGAGCGCCCACACCACGACCTCGGCCTGCCGCTCCTCCTGGGCGATGATCGAGCCGCCGCCGTTCGTGTTCGGGCCGTAGACGAGGAAGAGATTCGGGAAGTTCGGGACGGTGATCCCGAGGTAGGCGCGCGGGCGACCGGCCCAGTACTTGTGCAACGAGGCGCCGCCCGGACCGACCACCTCGATGGTGTCCAGGTAGTCGGTGGTCCTGAATCCAGTGCTCAGGATCAGTACATCGACGTTGTGCTCGGTCCCCGTGGCATCGACGACGCCGCGCGGTGTCACGCTCTCGACGGCCTCGGGCACCAACGTCACGTTGTCCCGCGTCAGGGCGGGGTAGAAGTCGTCGCTGAGGACGGGACGCTTGCACCCCCACGGGTAGTTGGGCGTCACCGCATCGGCCAGTCGGCGGTCCGGAATGGTGTCGCGGATGAAGGCCTCCGACTTGGCGCGGGTCCGGGCCTGGGCCCGGCTGCGAACGTCGAAGCTGCTGAACCGCCTGTAGTAGTCGTAGAAGTTCTTCATGCGGTGGAGCCAGGCGGCGACCGGCAGCCGGTAGAGGCGACGCTCGAACGGCGTGAAGTCGTGCGCGTTCTTGGCGTTGACCCAGCCCGGCTCACGTTGAAACACGTAGAGATGCTTCGCTACCTTGGCCACCTCCGGCACCACCTGCGCCGCCGTGGAGCCCGTGCCGACGACGGCCACACGCCTACCGGCCAGCTCGACAGAGTGGTCCCAGCGGGCGGTGTGGAAGGCCGGACCCGCGAACGTGTCCAGCCCGGGCCACTCCGGGTACTTGGGCACGCTGAGGAACCCGACCGCGATGATCACCGCGTCGTACTCCTCGCGGCTGCCGGACGACGCATGCACCCGGTAGGTCGCGCGATCGTCCTGCCACTCCACGCGATCGACCGCGGTGCCGAAACGGAAGCGCGAACGCAGCCCAAATCTATCGATCACGGCCTCGGTGTAGGCCATGAGTTCGGCCTGGCGCGCGTGGGTGCGCGTCCAGTCCCAGCGCATGAAGGAGAAGGAGTACATGTGCGAGGGGATGTCGACCTCGCAGCCCGGATAGGTGTTGACGCGCCATGTCCCACCCGGGCCATCCTCCTTCTCATAAATAACGACATTGGTGAAACCGGCCTTCTTGAGCTTGACCGCGGCGATGATGCCCCCGAACCCGCCACCGATGATCGCGATCCGGACATTGCCCCGCGGTCGGCTACCGTTCACCGGCCGGTCTCCTGCCGCGCGGTACCCCGTCCTCCGCCGCGGCTGACTGAGTGGTTGCACAGCACCGTCGGCATCGTTGCCGGTCCCTTCTGATCGGGTGCGATCTGATCGCCCTTGGCGCTCAGGTCCTCACATCGTATGACAGTCGGATCGTATGTCAAGGGTCCGCGATGGCCGCTCACGCGATCATCGGTGACGCACCGGCAACCCGGATCACCACTCGTGGTTACCGAAACCGTTCCCGGTCGAACGCCATAGGTAATTACTGCCAGATATCAATGGTGCCGTTCACAGCCACCGCGGCGGGCCGCACCACGTCCCGGCAAGAAGGGCTTGTATGACCACAGTGGACTGATCGACGGCGCGGTTGACGGACCGGCTCGGCACTCGCGGCCGGCGCCAGCGGTCGTCAACCCGGTCGGGTCGACGCTCCTCCACCGGCGTGCCCGGCCGCCCGGTCCGGGTGACCCCGCGTCGCCGCGTCGACCTCGCCACATCGACCGAACAGGAGGTCCCTCCGACGGTCGCCGCCGGCCTGACCAACCAGAGATCACTCAGCCAGGAAGGCGGGCCGGCGTCCCATCGCACCCGGGCCATAGTGTCGTCCGGTCCGTCAGTCGTACGAACGTACGATCGCGCGCTCCGTGACGGCGATGTCGCGGATCGGCGTGATCCGTGTCATGGTGATCCGCTCGTGCCGGACCACGGTATTAAGGTCACACGTAGGGCCGTCCTCGACGATGAGCGGCCGCGCCACCAGCTGCCGTTCGTGGAGTGATGGAGCCGTCCTGTGCCAGCGCTGCATGAGCGCCTCGTCCCGGTCTACGAGGAAGTCGTCAAGCGCAACCCCGGCGAGGTGGAGTTCCACCAAGCGGTCTGGGAAGTCCTGGAGAGCCTGCACCCCGTGGTGGTCAGGCACCCGGAGTACGCCGACGCCGAGATCATTCGGCGGATGTGCGAGCCGGAGCGACAGATCATCTTCCGCGTGCCCTGGGTCGACGACCGCGGGCGGGTCCAGCTCAACCGGGGCTTCCGGGTCGAGTTCAACTCCGCCCTCGGGCCGTACAAGGGCGGGCTGCGCTTTCACCCGTCCGTGTACCTGGGGATCATCAAGTTCCTCGGGTTCGAGCAGATCTTCAAGAACTCCCTCACCGGCATGCCGATCGGCGGCGCCAAGGGCGGAGCCGACTTCGACCCCAAGGGCCGGTCGGACGCGGAGGTCATGCGCTTCTGCCAGTCGTTCATGACCGAGCTGTACCGGCACCTGGGCGAGCACACGGACGTGCCGGCGGGCGACATCGGTGTCGGGGCGCGGGAGATCGGCTACCTCTTCGGCCAGTACAAGCGCATCACCAACCGGTACGAGTCCGGGGTGCTGACCGGCAAGGGCCTGACCTGGGGTGGCGCGCAGGTGCGCCGGGAGGCGACCGGGTACGGCCTCGTGTTCTTCGTCGACGAGATCCTGCGCACGCGGGGTGACAGCTTCGACGGGAAGACGGTCGTGGTCTCCGGCTCCGGCAACGTGGCGGTGTACGCAATCGCGAAGGTCCAGCAGCTCGGCGGCCGGGTGATCGCCTGCTCCGACTCGGACGGCTACGTGGTCGACGAGGCCGGCATCGACTTCGACCTGCTCCACGAGATCAAGATCGAGCGACGCGGCCGGATCAGCGACTACGCGGCCAAGCGTGGCTCGGGCGCGACGTACGTCAGCGGTGCCGGGATCTGGCAGGTCCCCTGCGACATCGCCCTGCCATGCGCCACCCAGAACGAGCTCGACGACGTCGGCGCGGCGAGCCTCATCCGCAACGGTTGCCGCGTCGTCGCCGAGGGCGCCAACATGCCGACCACACCGGCGGCCATCCGCATGCTCGCCGAGGCGGGGGTGGCGTTCGCCCCCGGCAAGGCGGCCAACGCCGGTGGCGTCGCGACCAGCGCATTGGAGATGCAGCAGAACGCGTCGCGCGACTCGTGGACGTTCGAGTACACCGAGAAGCGGCTGGCCGAGATCATGCGCTCGATCCACGAGCGGTGCCTGGTGACCGCCGAAGCGTACGGATCGCCCGGCAACTACGTGGTGGGGGCGAACATCGCCGGGTTCATCCAGGTGGCCGACGCCATGCTCGCCCTCGGCGTCATCTAGGTCCAGGGGCCCGGGGGTCGTCAGGAAGGCCGCCCTCGTGACGGCTCTGCCGAAGGACGCCTGCCTGACATGAACCTGCTCCAGGCAGCAGCGTCCGTCTACCTCGCGCGTCAGTCCGATGTGGTTGTCAGCGCCCATGCCGACGCGCTGATCTCCGCCTGTTTCGACTGGCTGAGCACCGACCAGGCTCACCGCGTTCGACCGGACCGTCCACACGCGCGACGGGGATAGGTGAATATTTTTCGACCGTAACCGGGCTCAGCCAACCCGCCCTGGTCCCGCCCGACGACGGCGACGGTACCGTGAGCATGGACGCTCTTTTCCTCGCAAAACCCGACAAATACCTTGGTGCATTTCCGAAATCCGACGGCCGCGGACCTCATGATGCCCGTTGACAACCGGCAACAAGGTGGCACCATTGACGGTGCTCGGCCAATTCACAATCAGACCAGGGAGGCCCGAACCGGCAGCAGCATAATGGTCAGCCGCTCGACTGAGACCTGAGCGAGACATTCAGCGACACGGGTATTTTTGAAAACGAATCACGTTCACCGCTCGGGCATCGGCCATTCTCGGTGGGGCCGGTACTTGACGAAGAGATGCGACGTCGAGTTCGACGTCCGGGCGGTCCCTGACCGATCCACGTTCCAATTGTGTGAAGCCTGAGTCAGGCTGGTTCTGGCCGCGAGCAAGGAGGCCGGTCGCCGCGAAATACGGCGATGGCGCGGGCAATCAACGCGTCCGGCGGCGGTGGGACGACAGGCGGCACGGGCGATGGCAGCAACGGCGGCGCCGGAGGGGCGCCGGGCCGTCCGGATGATGCCTGCGCCGCGCTCGCCGGCATCCCTCCGCCGCCGGCCTCCTCTGTCCCGTGACTGGGGCGGCTCCTCGGTCTCACCAACCGGTCAGACCGAGAGGCGCATGACCCATCGCCATTTCGCGATCCGCCGTACCCGAGTAAAGCCGTACCGGGCGTACACCTCCTCGGGTCCGGTGTGCAGGTACGCGCCGCGCTGCGGCGGCCGCTGCTCGGTCTGCTCCGGATAGGCCTCGACGATGCCGCCACCGGCCCGCCTGATCTCCTCGAGCGCCGCCCCGACCGCGGCGGCCGCGACGCCCCTACCGCGGTCCTTGGGATTGGTGAAGATGCAGCCGATCCGCCAATCCGGCGGATCGCCGGCCCCTTGCTCATAAGCTCGACGGTTTTTGATATTCGGAAGTTCGGACGGACGGCCGAACTGGCACCAGCCGACACAGCGGTCACCGTCGTAGACGAGCACCTGGTGGACCGTGCCACGCGCCACGTGCCGGCGCTTCGCCTCCCGGTTCCCCTCCGGGGTGTGCCCGGCGCCGACTCCCTCCGGGTGGAAGGCCATGCACCAGCAGCCACCCCACACACCGTTATTGGCCTCGACGAGCGCGACGAAGTCGTCCCAGGTTTCCGGCGTGAGCAGGCGGGTCGTCAACGTCATTCCGCTAGTGTCACCGAGCGACCCGACCACGACAACGACGGGTGGCCCGCGCTGGCCGATCACCCGGGCCGGCGCCAGCACGGCCGCGACGCCGGGGTGGCGCCGGTTAGCGTCCACATGCGACGGTGAGACAGCGGCATCAGGACCCGGCGCGGGCGCCACGTTTGCGGCCCCCCGTCCGCGGTGCGGGCACGCCGGCCGCCCGGGCCTGGCCCGCGGCCTCCTCGGCGACCGCGGCCTGCACGGCGCGCTCCATGCTGATGGCGACCTTGGCCAGCTTCTCGAGTGCAGAGTCCAGATGGACGATCTCGTCCTCGGTCAGGGCGGCGAAGAACGCGTCGTTGCGGGCTCGAGCGGCCGCGATCAGGCCCTCGTAGGTTCGCATGCCTTCGGCTGTGAGCGACAGGGGTGCGCTGTTGCGGGGTCCACTGGAACGGGTGAGGTAGCCTCGCTCCGCGAGTTTGGTGATGATGCGGCTCATCTGGGCCGGGTCGATGCCGGCGAGCCGGGCGATGCGGTTCGTCGTGGTCGCGGCGCCGGATGCGATCAACGCCAGCGCCCGCCACTCCCCCAGGCTGACGTCGAACTCCTTGCGGAACAGCAGGGCCGCACCGCGCTCGAACGCGTTCGCCACGCGGTGCAGCCGGTACGAGAGCAGTTCGGTGATGACCGGACCCGACTGCTTGCGCGCCGCCTCGTGACCCATGCGAGCCAGTTTCGCACACCCTGGTGAACCCGGCCTCGAGGGAACGGCATCGACGTGCGTCAGCACCTCCATCGGCGGTCGGGCTGGTTGGGCGCGGCCGCCGCCGACTCCGGGTCCCGGTCCAGCTCACCCGACTGTTGACAACCACAACACTTGCTCCCCATACTCGGCGATCAACCGCGAGAAGCGACACCCGCCCCGACCGCGCGGGGCGTTTACCGGGAACGGGAGAGCTATGCAGAATCGGCGGCACGAATCGGTCCGCTACCTGCTGCAGCCGGAGAGCATCGCTGTGGTCGGGGCATCGGATCGCCCCGACCGGATCGGCGGCCGCCCGCTGCGGATCCTGGCGGACCGCGGATACTCCGGTTCGGTCTACGCCGTCAACCCGAAGTACGAGTCGGTGCAGGGCGTCCCGTGCTACCCGGACATCGACTCGCTCCCGGCCGGCGTGGAGTTGTTCATCATCTGCATCCCGGCCCAGGCCGCGGTCGATGCGCTCGAGCAGGCGGCCGAGCGGGGCGCGCGGGCGGCCGTGGTGTTCGGTGGCGGTTTCGCCGAGGTCGGTCCGGAGGGCAAGGCGCTCCAGGATCGACTGTCAGCGATCGCCGAGATGGCGGGGATGGCGCTGGCCGGCCCCAACACGCTGGGACTGGCCTCGTTCACACACCGCTCGTACGCGACGTTCGCGACCACGCTGCAGACCATGCCCGCCATCGAGGCCGGGTCGGTTGCGCTGGTCTCGCAGAGCGGTGGCACGGCGTTCAACCTGCTGACCGAGGCCTACTGGGCCGGCGGGCGGTTCTCCCACGTCATCGCGACGGGCAACGAGGCCGGCGTGACTTTCCCCGATTACCTTCGATACCTCGCCACCGACCCCGCCACCTCGGCCGTGATCGGATACCTCGAGGGCGTGGCCAGCGGGGACCAGCTCGCGGTTGCGCTGAGCGAGCTGCAGGCCGCAGGTAAGCCGGTCTTCATCCTCAAGACGGGGGCATCCGCGCGCGGCAGCCGATCGGTCGCCACCCACACCGCCCAGTTCGCCGGGGTGGACAGCGCCTACGACGCGGTCTTCGACCGGTTCGGCGTCGTGCGGATCGCGAGCATGAACGACGCCGTCGATGTCGCCCGCGCGCTCACGCTCGACACGCCCGTCGATGGACTCGCCGTCGCCACCAACTCCGGCGGGGCGGCCGCCTACCTCTCCGATGCGTGCGATCGCTTCGGGGTGCCGCTCGCGGACCTGGCCGACACCACGCTCTCCGCGCTGCGGGAGGCCCTGCCGCCGTTCGCCGGACTGACGAATCCGATCGATTTCACCGCCCAGGTCATCAACGACATCGACCTGATGGCGAACACGCTGCGTATCCTCGATCGGGATCCCGCGGTGGACACGCTGCTGGTCTTCCTCGGCAGCATGGAGTACCTCAGCGAGAAGCTCATCGACATCCTCGTGCAGACGAGGGCGGAGCTGCACCACCCGCTGGTCCTGTCCTGGCTCGGCGTCAGCGATCAGGTCCGGCTGGCGGCGGCCCGGGCCGGTCTGGTCGTGGGGGCCGACCCGTCCCGCGTCCTGCGGGGCATGGGCCTGGCCCGCGCCGGTCGCGTACGTCTGCGGCAGGCGCCCGGGCGGCCGGACGGCGCGCCCGAGCAGGAACGGGTCGAGCTGGCCGGACTCCGCCTGCGCCGGCAGAACGCGGACGGGCGTCATGGCATCGACGAAGCTCAGACGATGGCGGTGCTCGACCGGCTGGGTGTCCGGACACCGCGACGCGAGGAGGTCACCACCAGCGCCGAGGCTTTGGCGGCTGCCGAACGCGTCGGCTACCCCTGCGTGCTCAAGCTGGTCGAGCCGTTCATGGCCCACCGCGCACGCCACGGCGCGGTGGCCGTCGGCATCGACAACGCTCAACAGCTGGCCGACGCGTTCGAGCGGATGACGCAGCGCTTCGCGATGACCAGAGCCCTCGTCGTCGAACAGATCCGCCCCGGCCCGGAACTCATCGCCGGCGTCCTTGCCGACGTGACCTTCGGCAGCCGCGCGGTGCTCGGCAGTGGCGGTGTGTGGGCGAACGAAATCAACGACATGCTGACGCTCGTCCCACCGTACGATGCGGCGTACGTCGAGCACACGCTACGTCGGCTCAAGCTGTCGGCCCAGTTCGAGGAGCCCGACGCTGTCGCCGGGCTGGCCAAGGACATCGCCGCCATCCTGGCCCGCTTCGACGCCGTTGTCCGAAACGACGCGGCCGGAATCGCGGAGATCGAGTGCAACCCGCTGCGCGTGGTGGACGGCATGGTGACCGTGCTCGATGCCCTGGCCTTCGCGACGGGTGGGGAGGGCTGATGGGCACCGACGTGCTGGGCCCGGAGCCGAGCCGCCAGGTACGGGCGCTGGGCATGTCCACCAACATCGGGCGCGCCAACTCTCGACG
>JADGGF010000769.1 GCA_019690055.1 Micromonosporaceae bacterium | reverse complement strand
CAACCTCCGACGCGCTTGGTCTGTGCAACTCCAGCCATGTGGACTCCTTTGTTCCTCGACTGCGCCCCGCACGACAGGTGCGTGGGCCGACATCACTCTCGTGGAGTGATCGGCGCCACAGTCTCGTCGAGGACAGGTTCCGCCAAGGGCAGTGAAAGATCGTTCAATGCCTGTACGAGAACCCCATGGTCTGGGCGTCGTGTCAGGAAACTGACGCGTATCCTGCGGGGGCGCCGCTCGTCGGCCAAATCTTTGGCGGCCATCCCCGCTTGATCGGTCCGTGTTGGCCGCCGCCGGCCAGGGCGGCCCCGGTCTTTGCGTGATCATCAATGTAGTGGCCGGGACTAGACTGCGGTGGCGTGCGAGTCCTGGTCACGGGCGGTTACGGGCACGTCGGTACCCACACGCTGCCCGAGTTACGTCGCCGCGGTCACGACGTGCGGGTCCTGTCGCCCCGGTTCGCCGCCACCCGGCGGGCCGCCCGGCGTTTTGGCGTGCCGACCGTGTGGGGCGACGTGACGGACCGAGCGGCGGTCGACCGGGCGGTGGCGGGCGTCGATGCGGTCATCCACCTCGCGGCGATCCTGCCGCCGGCCGCCGACGCCGACCCCCAATGGGCCCGATTCACCAATGTGGACGGTACGGCCACCGTGATCGCCGCCTGCGAGGCCCAGCCGACGCCGCCGCGGCTGCTGTTCACCTCATCGTTCGACGTGCACGGGTACACAATGCACCGTCCGCCGCCGGTCCGCGCCGATGACCCGTTGGTCCCCACGAACCCGTACGCCGAGCACAAGATCGCGGCTGAGGCGCTGGTGCGTGCGAGCCGCCTGTCGTGGTGCATCGTGCGTCTGGCCGACGTCCCCGTCCTCGGCCTGCGCCGGCCACCGCGGATCATGTTCGACATCAACCCCGATTGCCGGATCGAAACTCTTGATCCCCGGGACGCGGGTCTCGCCCTCGCCACGGCCATCGAGACGCCTGAAGTCTGGGGCCGCGTGCTCCTGATCGGGGGTGGCCCCACCTGCCAGGTCACCTACCGCGAGTACGTCTCCCGGATGCTGGCGGCGATGGGCATCGATCCCCTGCCGGACGCGGCGTTCCGCACCGACACGCGCTACCCGACCGACTGGCTGGACACGGCCGAGAGCCAGGCGCTGCTGCGGTACCAGCGCCACAGCCTCGACGACATCGTCCGGGAGATCGCCGCCCGGGCCGGCTGGCGGCGCACCCTGGCTCGCGCGGTCGCCCCGCTCGCCCGCGCCGCACTGTTGCGCTGGTCGCCGTACTACCGCCGCTGACCGTACAGCTGCCGCTGACCGTACGGCCGTCGCCCCACCCCGGCGCCCCCCCGTGTGGGGGCCGCGGAAAAACCCGGGG
>JADGGF010000106.1 GCA_019690055.1 Micromonosporaceae bacterium | reverse complement strand
CGGGGTAGGTGAGTCGGTGGATGACCGGCGGGCCGCCCTCGGGCGGGATGCGCCACAGGGCGATGGTCTGCCGCCGCTGCGGGGCGTTGATGTTGTCGCCGATGTCGGCGACCCAGATCGCGCCGTCGGGGGCGACGGCGAGGTCCTCGGGATCGCGCGGCGGGGTGGGGTAACGCAGCGTACGAGTGACCTGGCACGCCTGGTCCAGGTACACGATGACGACCTGGTCGGTGTCGAACTGGCTGTCGACGATCGATACGTAGCCGTCCGCGGTCGCGACGAGCCCGGACAAGTCGATGGCTCGCGGATCATCCACAGTGCACACGACATCGCCCTGGACCGGCACCGGGGTCCTCTGCTCTGCTGCGCTGGACGCAACACCCGGCGCGGCTGTCCCCAGAAGCATGGCGAGGGTGGTCAGAGCCGCCGCGAGTCGCACCGGGACAGTCTGCCATCCGGCGTAATCACCGGGACCGCCCGCACGCCGCCATGATCGTGGCGGCCTGCGTCCCCTATCGGGGGACGTCACCGCGAATTTCGGAAACCGGCCGAGCGCGCGGTTACCTGGGTGCGGCGGGAACGTTCGCGTGGCACCATGGAGACCAATGATCGACAAACCGACGAACGTACCCGACATCGAGGCCGAGGACTTCGAGTCGTCCGACCGTAATGCGCTGCGGCGTGTTCCCGGGCTGAGCACGGAGCTTACAGACGTCAGCGAGGTCGAGTACCGCCAGCTTCGGCTGGAGCGGGTGGTGCTCGTGGGCGTCTGGACCGACGGCACGGCCGAGGATGCCGAGAACTCGCTCATCGAGCTGGCCGAGCTGGCCCGCACCGCCGGCTCCCAGGTGCTCGACGGGCTGATTCAGCGGCGGCAGTCGCCGGACCCCGCAACCTTCATCGGTCGAGGCAAGGTGGACCAGCTGCGCTCGGTGGTGGTGAGCACCGGCGCCGACACGGTGATCTGCGACGGTGAGCTCTCCCCCGGCCAGCTCCGCACGCTGGAGGACCAGGTCAAGGTCAAGGTCATCGACCGGACCGCTCTGATCCTCGACATCTTCGCCCAGCACGCCAAGAGCCGGGAAGGTAAGGCCCAGGTCGAGCTGGCCCAGTTGCAGTACTTCCTGCCCCGGCTGCGCGGATGGGGCGAGGCACTGTCCCGGCAGGCCGGCGGTAGCGCCCGCGGCGGCGGTGGCGGCGTGGGTCTGCGCGGTCCCGGTGAGACGAAGATCGAGACCGACCGGCGCCGGATCCGGGCGCGTATCGCCAAGCTCAAGCGCGACATCGCCGCGATGCGCACCATCCGGGAGACGAAGCGCTCCGGCCGGCGTCGGCACAAGGTGCCGAGCGTGGTGATCGCCGGCTACACCAACGCCGGGAAGTCCTCCCTGCTCAACCGGCTCACCGGTGCCCGGGCCCTGGTCGAGGATGCGCTGTTCGCGACCCTCGACCCGACGACGCGCCGCGCCCGCACCGACGACGGTCGCGTCTACACCATCTCGGACACCGTGGGTTTCGTGCGGCACCTTCCGCACCAGCTCGTCGAGGCCTTCCGCTCGACGCTCGAGGAGGTCGTCGACGCCGACGTGCTGCTCCACGTGGTCGACGGCAGCCACCCACACCCCGAGGAGCAGGTACGGGCCGTACGGTCGGTGCTGTCCGAGCTGGAGAGCGTGCCGGAGACCGAGCTGCTGGTCGTCAACAAGATCGACGCCGTGGACGAGGAGAACCTGCTGAGGCTCAAGCGCCTGTGGCCCGACGCGATCTTCGTCTCCGCGCGGACCGGTGCCGGTCTGGATGCATTGCGGGAGACGATCGAGCGGCTGCTGCCCCGGCCCGCGGTGGAGCTTGACCTGCTGGTGCCCTACGACCGGGGCGACATCGTGGCTCGGCTCCACGAACGGGGCGAGGTGCTCGACACCGAGCACACCGCCACCGGCACGCGGATGCGGGTCCGGGTGAACGAGCGTTTCGCGGCCCGGCTCGCGCCGTTCACGGCCGCCGCCGTGAGCTGAGTCGCCGGGTCGTTGTCGTCCCGGGCGTTCCGTGCCGATAGGCCCGGTCCGGGCGCTGCCGCGTCGCACGCCGCGTCCGTTTGACCACCAATGGTCGTTGGTTCGCCGGCCGGCCAGCGCCTCGCGTGGTCACCGCTGCAACTACAGACCGTCGTACGACCGTCGCTCGCCGTTATAATGCGAGGTCACGTTTTGTGGTGCGGCCTGTCGGGACACTCGCCCGGACTACGCTCCGGGCCGGCATTCTGACAGACTAGCCGGCATGCTGCGTCACACCTCCCGGTTACCCGTGTCCCGGTTGGCGTCGAGGCTGCTCGTTGGCGCCGCGGTCGGCGTCCTGGTTGCCGGACTGGGCGCGGGTCTCGCCTCAGCCGAGGAGGCGACATCGGCCGAGTCGGCGGCGCCCACCGAACCGGCGACCGGTGGAGGGCAGAAGCAGCTGGTTGGCCCCGCCGAGCCCGGTACGCCCGGGTGCACGGTGCCCAATGACCTCGACGAGATCACCGGCATCGCGTTGACCCCGTCCGGTCTTGCGGTCATCGAAGGCGGCGCCCGGCAGGACCCGCCGATTGTCGAGATCACCACCCTGGACCCGTCGACCTGCCAGGGCAGTCCGGAGCCGTTCTACAACACCAATCCGCGCAACCCGCAGGACCTGCTGTTCGTCGACGGCACGTTGCACATCTGCGACTGTGGCGACGTCGACCAGTCGCGTCAGTCGATCGCCCTGGAGAAGGTCGTTCCGGGCAGCGGGGGGTGGGAGATTTACCGCTTCGCGTTCCCGGGCGGGGCGAAGTACCAGGCACGGGCGATGCTGCTCACCGCGGACGGCTTGCCGATCTTCCTGGCCGAGGAGTCCGCTGGGGTCACGGGGATCTACACCACTTCGCAGCTTCCCCAGAACGACAACCAACCACCCCTGGAGCTGACGCGAGCGGGTGAGTGGAAGCCGCTGCAGACGGGCACGTCGAACCCACAGGGGGCGGCCGGCCAGTCGACGGTGACCGGGGCGGCGATGACGGCGGACCGGTCACGGGTCGTCATCCGGACCTACTCGGACGCCTACGAGTACGAAGTCACCGGCGGGGACATTGTCGCGGCCATCACCGGTGAGCCCATCGGGGTGACGCCGCTGCCGGATGAGCCACAAGGCGAGGCGATCACGTACTCGGCCGACGGCACTCAGTTCATCACGCTGTCGACCCGACCGGACGGCTCCACCACCGCGCCGCAGGTGCTGACCTACGACCGGTACGTCGCCCCGGATCCGCCTCCGGTCACCGAGGAGCCGACTTCCCCGGCAGGCGGGGACGAGGGCTTCAACATCTCGGAACTGACCAAGATCATCGCTGCCGTGGGCGTGGTCGGCATCGTGCTGGCGATCGCCGGCATCATCGGCATCCGCCGGGCCCGTCGTCGTCGCATGGAAGATGATGACTACGACGACTACGACGACGAGTACGACGACGACTATGACGATGACGACGACTACGACGATCGTCGCTCGCGTCGGCGTCGCCGAGGGCGGGACCGGGAGGACGACTATCCGCGGGAGCCGGCCTACAGCGGTGCCGGGTACGACGACGGCTACGGCGCCGGGTACGGCGACCAGGGATACACCGGCTACCAGCAGGGTTACGGCGGCCAGGGCTACGACCAGGGTTACGGCGACCCCGGGTACGGCGACCAGGGGTATGGCGGGTACCAGCAGGGTTACGGTGGCCAGGGCTACGACCAGGGTTACGGCGACCCCGGGTACTCCGGGCAGGGCTACGGCGGTCAGGACTACGGAGCCCAGCAGCCAGCCTACGGCGACTATGGCGCCCAGCCCGGGTACGGCGACTACGGTGCCCAGCCTGGATACGACGACTACGGTCGCCGGGGCTACTGAGGACCGCTAGGGCAACCGGAGCCAGTGAGGGCACCCGGCTTCACTCAGGGCGACCGGAGTCACCTGTGGCAACTGGCGTCGTCCTGGGTGCTCGGCAACCGGCTGCCGAGCCCGTCCGCCCGGGCGATGGACCCTGCGGGGCAACGGATCGGCCGTGCCGAGCCGCCGGGCGGTCGCGAAGGCGTATTGACCGGTCCCGCCCGGCTGCCATGCTGGGCCTACCGCCATGCTGGGCCGCTGCTGCCGGACGGCCCGAGCAGTGCTACACGCGTCGGATCACCGCGACGACCTTGCCGAGGATCGTGGCGTCGTCGCCGAGGATCGGCTCGTAGGCCGGGTTGTGGGGCATGAGCCACACGTGGCCGTCCCGGTAGCGGTAGGTCTTGACGGTCGCCTCGCCGTCGATCATCGCGGCGACGATCTCGCCGTTGTTGGCCGTCGGCTGCTGGCGGACCACGACGTAGTCACCGTCGCAGATTGCGGCGTCGAGCATGGAGTCGCCCTTCACCGACAGTAGGAACAGCGTGCCCTCGCCGACGATCTCGCGGGGGAGGGGAAAGACGTCCTCGATCGCCTGCTCGGCGAGGATGGGCCCGCCCGCCGCGATGCGCCCGAGCACCGGAACGTAGGCCGGCGCCGGGCGCGCCGCCCGCACGGACTCCTCATCGTCCAGCAGCTCGCTGCTCGGCCGAGCGTCATAGGCCCGGGGGCGGTTGGGGTCCTTGCGCAGGTAGCCCTTCTTCTCCAGCACGTTGAGCTGGTAGGCGACGCTGGACGGCGAGACCAGCCCGACCGCCTCGCCGATCTCACGGACCGACGGTGGGTAGCCCCGGGCGTCGACCGTCTCGCGGATGTACTCAAGGATGCGACGCTGTCGGGGTGACAGGTCGGCAGCGAAGACCTCGGGGAGCGCGGTCATGACCTGCTCCACCGCCCGCAGCTCCGCGGCCCCGCGCTTGCGGCGCACACCCGTGCCCGGGACCTTGGCCGGCTTGGCCTGATCGGTAGCCACGTGAAGCCTCCTCGAAACACGTACCTGCATGGTTGGCGTAATGCTCGCCGTCCTCGAACAACCGTACCCGCCGATGGCGCGAAACTCAAACACCCGTTCTATCGATTCGGCTCTGGCGTGTCGGACGGTGCTCCTGGGGTGCGTGGTGATGTCAGGAAGGCGTCCTTCCTGGACACCAGGCGTCAGGAGGGAGTCCTTCCTGGGCACCAGGCGTCAAGAGGGAGTCCTTCCTGGCAAAACGGCCTTCCTGGCGAAAAGGGTGGATGGGCGAAAAGGGTGGTTGGCGGGGCAGGTCGGTGTCCGATACGCTCGCCGCGCCATGCGCTGCCCCTACTGCCGTCACCCGGACTCCCGGGTCGTTGACTCCCGTGAGGCCGAGGATGGTGCGCTGATCCGCCGCCGTCGCGCCTGTCCCGAGTGCGGCCGGCGATTCACGACCGTGGAGGAGGCCGTCCTCGCCATCGTGAAGCGCTCGGGCGTCACCGAGCCCTTCAGCCGGTCGAAGATCATTGCTGGGGTCCGCAAGGCGTGCCAGGGCCGCCCGGTCGACGAGGACGCGATCGCCCTGCTGGCCCAGCGGGTGGAGGAGACGGTCCGGGCCAAGGGGGCGGCCGAGGTGCCCAGCCACGAGGTCGGGCTGGCGATCCTCGGCCCGCTGCGCGAGCTCGACGAGGTGGCCTACCTGCGCTTCGCCAGCGTCTACCGGTCCTTTAGCACTCTGGAAGACTTCGAGCGCGAGATCGCCGCCCTGCGCGCGTCCGCCGAGAACCCGCCGAGCTGACCTCGGCCCCCCCGGACGGCGGTGCGGGCGCGAGTCGACGCGGGCAGCGGGGCTCAGGCGGCGGTGGGGCGGAAGGTGCGGCGGTAGGTGAGCGGCGACACTCCGACCGCGGCGCGCAGATGGGCCCGCAGCGACACGGCGGTGCCGAAGCCGGCCCGGCGCGCGATCTGGTCCACCGACAGGTCGGTCGTCTCCAGCAGCAGGCGGGCGTGCTCCACGCGTTGCCGGGTGACCCAGGCGGCGGGCGAGAGGCCGGTCTCGTCGCGGAACCGCCGGGTGAAGGTCCGGACGCTCATCCGGCACTGGCGGGCCAGCGTGGCCAGGTCGAGCGGTGCGTCCAGGTTGGCCAGTGCGTACTCGCGGGCCGGGGCGGTGGACGAGCCGGCCGGGTCGGGCACGTGGCGCACGATGTACTGCGCCTGCCCGCCGTCGCGCCAGGGTGGCATCACGCTGCGCCGGGCCGCCCGGTTGGCGACCTCGCTGCCGAAGTCACGCCGCACGACGTGCAGGCACAGGTCCACCCCCGCCCCGACCCCGGCCGAGGTCAGCACGTCGCCGTCGTCGACGAAGAGCACGTCGGGGTTCAGCCGCACGGTTGGATACAGTCGCCGGAACTGATCGACGTACATCCAGTGCGTCGTCGCGGGGCGCCCGTCCAGCCGACCGAGCAACGCCACTGCGAAGGCGGCGGTGCAGATCGAGACGATGCGGGTAGTGGCCGGAATCCGGCGCAGCGCGGCCACCTCGACGTCCCGGAAGCCCGGAACGCCGTCGACGAAGAACTCGCCGTGCACGCCCGGGATGACGACGGTGTCGACGTCGTCGAGGATCGACGGCCCGAACTCTGGCATCACAGTGAAGCCTCCCGACGCCCGCACGGGACCGCCGTCGGCGGTGCAGACGTGGACGGCGTAGAGCCTTTTCTCCGTCGCGTCGCGCGCGGCGCCGAAGATCTGCGTCGCCGTGCCGAGGTCGAAGGCGGCGACGCCGTCCAGCGCGAGGACGGCCACCCGATGAGCCATGGCCAGATTCTTTCACATAGTGGCGTACGGGCCACTCCCGGGGTCGGGTAAGGATCGTTCAGGATTGCGGTCGTGACGCAAACCCAGATCCACACATCGACGAGGTTTACGCTGCATCGCGCCTGGCTGGTGGCCGGGGTCACGTTCGTGGCGATCCTGGGCGCGGCCGGCTTCCGCGCGACCCCGGGCGTGCTGATCACCCCGCTGGAGGAGGAGTTCGGCTGGAGCCGCGGCACAATCTCGTCGGCGGTATCGGTGAACCTCATCCTGTACGGGCTCACCGCCCCGTTCGCGGCGGCGCTGATGGACCGGTTCGGCATCCGTCGGGTGGTCGCGGCGGCGCTGGTGCTCGTCGCCGCCGGCAGCGGGCTGACCGTCTTCATGACCGCGAGCTGGCAGCTCGTTCTGCTGTGGGGCGTGTTCGTGGGGCTCGGCACCGGATCGATGGCGCTCGTCTTCGTGGCGACCATCACCCAGCGCTGGTTCGTCAAGCGCCGGGGCACGGTGACGGGCGTGCTGACCGCGGCCGGGGCGACCGGTCAGCTCATCTTCCTGCCGGTGCTGGCGGCCATCGCCACCACCACCGGCTGGCGGGCCGCCGCGCTCACGGTCACCGGCGCCGCGTTGGCGGTCGTCCCGTTGGTCCTGTGGTTCGTCCGCGAATACCCAGCCGACGTGGGCCTGCCGCCCTACGGGGCCAGCGAGATCGTGCCGGCGCCGCCGCGCGCGGGCGGGGCGGCGCGCCGGGCCCTGAACGTCCTGCGCTCCGCGTCGCGGACCAGCACGTTCTGGCTGCTGGCCGGTGGCTTCGCGGTCTGCGGCGCCAGCACGAATGGGCTGGTGGCCACCCACCTCATTCCGGCCAGCCACGACCACGGCATGCCGGAGACCACCGCGGCCAACCTGCTCGCCATCATCGGCATATTCGACATCCTCGGTACGATCTTCTCCGGGTGGCTCACCGACCGGTTCGACTCCCGGGTCCTGCTCGGGGCGTACTACGCGCTGCGTGGGCTGTCGCTGCTGATCCTGCCGTCGCTGATCGCCGCCACCGTCCGTCCGAGTATGGTGATATTCATACTCGTCTACGGCCTGGACTGGGTCGCCACGGTTCCGCCGACGATCGCCCTGTGCCGGGAGCACTTCGGGGCCGACGCGCCGGTCGTCTACGGCTGGGTCTTCGCCGCGCACCAGGTCGGCGCGGCGATCGCCGCCACCGGCGCCGGGCTGGTACGCAACTTCACCGGTGACTACAACCCGGCCTGGATCACCTCCGGCATCCTGTGCTTCTTCGCCGCCGTGATGTCCGTCCGCATCGGACGGTCGCAACCGGCCGTCGCCGCGAGCTAGGTAGGCCTGTGGGTGCAGCTAGCCGGTAGGCTTGCCCGGCTAGCTGCACCCGTCACCTTCAGTGGCTGGGCCGGACGGCGTAGGTGAGCACCAGGACGCCGGTCGACGTGCGGGTCACGTCGAGAAGGTGCAGCGGTATCGGCTTGTCGAGCTCGCGGAACAGCCGGGCGCCGGTTCCGAGGACCAGCGGGTGCACGAAGAGCGTGTAGGTGTCCACGAGCTCCGCCGCCATCAGCTGCTGAACGAGGGCGCCGCTGCCGAGCACGACGATGCTGCCCTCGCCCTCCTGCTTGAGCGACTGTACGGCGGGTACGAGATCGCCGGTCAGGGCGTGGGCGGGCTGCCAGTCCAAGGTGGACAGCGTGCGGGTGGCGACGTACTTGGGTGTGCGGTTGATGTGGGCCGCCATGGGATTGTCGTCGCTCTGGTGGGGCCAGAACGAGCCCAAGCGCTGGTACGTCTTGCGGCCGAGCAAGTAGGCCGTCGTGTCCGACTGGCCCCGGATGCCGGCCTCGGCGCTGGCGCCGTCCTGGTAGGGCAATCCCCACGCTGCGTACGGGAAGCCGGGGTCGTCGGGGTCGGGCGCCTCGAAGGCCTGCATGACGCCGTCCAGGGTCACGAACTCCACCACCGATAGTGTTCTCATGAACCGGCAGCGCACGCTCCTAGATTAGGAGTGTCCACTACCGGAAGCGAAGTATGGTGGAAAGTGGCGTTCGGCAGGGGTGACGGTGGGCGCGACGTACGACGACCCGTGCGGGGTCGCGCGGGCTCTGGACGTGGTGGGGCAGCGGTGGGCGTTGCTGGTGGTCCGCGAACTGCTGCTGGGGCCGAAGCGGTTCCGTGACCTGGTCCACGGGCTGGGCGGGCTGAGCCCGAACGTGCTGTCGCAGCGGCTCAAGGAACTGGAGTCGTCTGGCATCGTGCGACGGGTCATGGCCGGACCACCCGTCAGCGGGCCGGTCTACGAGCTCACCGATGAGGGAGTTGCCCTGGAGCCGGTACTGGTCGCACTCGGCCGGTGGGGCCGGAACCGTCCGGTGACCGCCACCCGCCAGATGAGCGTCGACGCGCTGCTGTTGGCGCTGCGGACCACGTTCAACCCCGCCGTGGCCGGGGACCTGTCGATCGAGGTCGACCTGCGCATCGAGGACGACCGCGTGTCGCTGACCGTTGCCGATGGACAGATCAGCATGCGGCGCGGTCCGTCCCAGCATCCCGACGCCACCATCACCGCTGATGTCGCCAGCCTGCGCGCGCTGGTCTACCGGGGCATCGAAGAACCGGGCGTCCGTATCGACGGCAACAAGGCAGCCGTCCGTCGACTCCTGGCCGCGCTCCGTTGACGCCACGCCCCAGCCTGGCGGCATCGGTCGAATGGCATTGGTGTCGCGGTGACAGCGCCAATCCCACCCGTTCAAACCAATCCCACCTGTTGTCGAGCGACCAGCCGGCCGGCCTCACTGGTTCAGCGGAGCGGCGGTAGTGGCTGGGCCGCGTGCAGGACGTCGGCGAACAGGTCGCCCCGCTCCTCGAGGCGGGGCAGGATCGTCCGGATCGTGAAGCCGTCCGACCGCAGCGTCGGGTCGTCGAGCTCATCCCAGTCGATGGGCGCCGAGACCGGGGCGCCCGGGGCCGGCCGAGGGCTGTAGGGCGCGACGAGGGTCTTGTTGATGGCGTTCTGCGTGTAGTCCAGCCGGGCCCGGCCGGCCCGTTCGCGCCGCTGCCACTGCCAGCTCACCAGGTCCGGCACGACCTGGCCGATGGACTTCGACAACCCCTGCACCCAGGCCCGGGTGCTGCGAAATCCCGGCCCCCGCACGATCGGGATCCAGATCTGGATGCCGCGCTGCCCGGTCAGCTTGGGCCGCGCCACGACGCCGAGATGCTCGAAGGCCGTGCGGTGCAGGCGGGCGAGCGTGAGGACGTCCGCCCAACTGCTCTCCTCGCCGGGATCGATGTCGATGAGGGCGTACGTCGGCTGGTCGGGACTGTCCACTCGCGACGTCCACGCGTGCCATTCGATGGCCCCGAAGTTGGCCGCCCACACGAGCGCGGCCGGCTCGTCGACCACGAGCTGGGTGGTGACCTCCCGGGATCCGCGGTCGCGGTGCTCCCAGCGGGGCAGCCAGTCCGGCGCGTGGTCGGGCAGGTCGCGTTGCCAGAAGGCCTTGCCGCCGATGCCGTCGGGGAAGCGGTGCAGGTTCAGCGCCCGGCGCGACAGGTACGGCAGGATCACGGGCGCGATCTGGGCGGCGTACCGCAGCAGGTCCCGCTTGGTCACCGGCTTCTCGTCCGGCTGGTCGCTGGCCTGGGCATCGGTCTTCGCACCGCGCGCCCGGCCGCTCCGGCCGCGGGAACGGCCGCCGGCTGTGTCCCGGTCGGCTGGTCGGCCCGGGAACAGCACCTTGTCCAGATTGGTCACCCGCAGTTCGCGTCCGAAGACCCGCCAGCGCCCCTCGGACCCTAGTGCGTCCAGCTCGGCCAGCTCCTCCGGCGAGACGCTGTCCACAGTAGATGGCTTGAGCGGGATCGATGCGCTGGTCACCGGTAGATCCGACCGCCACATGCGCTCGGGGTCGTCCTTGACCTCGTCGTTGGTCCGTCCCGAAAGGACGGACATGGGGTGCTCCTCGGGGTCCCAGCCGTCGGCCGCGAACTCGTCCCGTTTGTGCAGCAGCAGCCACTGCTCGCGACCGCGCTCGCTCGCCCCGGTGCCACCCCGGGCATCGGCGCCGCCCCGCCC
>JADGGF010000105.1 GCA_019690055.1 Micromonosporaceae bacterium | reverse complement strand
GGAACAGCCGCTCCCAGGTGGGCCGGTCAGCCGGGTCGAGCTTGCCCACACTGATCACGCGAGTCCTCCCGCTGCTATCCCACGCGAAGTACTCGTCGTCTCCAGCAGCAGGCCACTGACGGCCGCCTCAATGTCGATCACAGAGAACACGGGGTCGATCACCACGGGCGCCATCCAACCACGACGCCGTCATGCCAGGCCGCGCAGGAACGCCTCCACGATGGGGACCGCGGTCTCGCCGCTGCCGCCCCCGTTCTCGACGAACACGGCGAACGCGATGTCGCCCTGCCAGCCGATGGTCCACGCGTGCGTGTCGGCCGGGTTGTCGTTGAACTCCGCCGTGCCGGTCTTCACGTAGACCGGACCGCCGGGTACGTCGGCCAACGCGGTGGCCGTCCCCGCGGTCACCACCTCGCGCATCATCACCTGCAGGGCGGCGACGGCGGCCGTGGGCAGGGCGGTCCCGTCGGCCGGCGGCGGGTCACCCTGAGCCGAGCCCTCGGTCGACCCGTCACCCTCAGTCGGCGGGGCACCGTCGGGGAAGAGCTTCGGGGTGACCCAGGAGCCCCGGGCGACGGCCGCCGCCGCGGCGGCGAGGCTCAGCGGGCTCACCAGGGTCGTGCCCTGCCCGAACGCGGCGGCGGCTGCCTCCACAGTGGACTGATTCGCGCCGACCGATCCGGTGACAACCGGGGTCCCGATGTCCCAGGCGGTGCCGATACCGACGCTGGCCGCGGCCCGGCGCAGCCCGTCGGGGCCCAGCCGCGGGGCCAGGGCGGCGAAGGTGGTGTTGCACGAATGGGCGAAGGCGGTCCGGAAGGGCACCGTACCCAGGGAGAACCCGTCCGAGTTGGTGAACGTACGGCCATCGACCGTGAAGGTCCCCGGGCACTCCACCGGCGAGTCCGCCGTGACCTCGCCCGACCCGAGCAGCCCGAGCGCGGAGACCATCTTGAACGTCGACCCGGGCGGGACGCTGGCCGTGAAGGCGAGGTTGAGCGTGCCTCCGTCCGGGCCGTTCGCCGCCGCGAGGATGGCCCCGTCGCTGATCCGCACCGCGACCAGCGCCGACGGGCGGGCCTGCCCAGCCAGCGCCGCGTCGGCGGCGAGCTGGACGCGCTGGTCCAGCGTCGTCCGCAGCGCCTCGCCCGGCACCGGCTCGGCGCGGTACAGCACCTCCTCCGACACCGAGCCGCCCCGCCGGTACCGGATCTCCACGCCGGGGGTGCCCCGCAGCCGGTCGTCGAACTGCGCCTGCAGGCCCGACTGGCCCACCTGCTCGCCGACGAGGTACCGGCCGGGGTGCGTGTCGAGCTGCTCGCGGGTCACCTCGCCGACGGTGCCGAGCAGGGCCCGGGCGAAGGTGCGGGTGGGGGCGAGCTGCAGGGTGTCCTCCCGGAACACCGTGCCGGGCAGCGGGTGGATGCGGTCGCGGATCTGGTCGTACGCCTCCCGCCGCAACGTCACGACCGTGACGAACGCGTCGGGGTTGGCCGCGGCGAGCTGGTCGGGCAGATCCGACAGGTCGATGTCGAGCCCGAGCGAGTCGAAGGCCGCATCGAGCTCCGCCAGCAGCGCCGCCTGGTTGGTGACCCGTTGCGGCTCGATGCCGACGATCACCACCGGGCGCGCGGTCACGATCGCCTGGTCGGCTCCATCCACAATGGACCCACGGGGAGCCGGGATTGCCGAGACGACGAGCTCGTCGCCAGCGGTCAGCGTGGGGTGCACCGTCGCGGGCGTGAAGACCACCCGCCACTGCCCGTCGACCCGGTGCAGCTCGACCGTGGTCTGGTACGGCCAGACCAGGCCGTCGACCACCGTCCACTCCACGTTCACTGTGGCCCGGGCGCGATCGGCGTCGACGGGCGGATCGGCCGTGGGCTGCGCGTGCCAGCGCCGCTCGTCCAAGGGGCCGGCGAGCGCGTCGATCTCGGCCAGCACGTCGGCCGGGGCGAGGGTGGTGCCGGAGGGATCCTCCAGCGGAACCCCGGCGAGGTCACCCTTGGCCCAGCCCTCGAGAAAGGCCTGGAGCACGGGCGTCGGTCCCTTGTCCCGGGAGCAGGCGACCAGCCCGGTGGCGACCACGGGCACCACCAGGGCCAGCGCCAGCAGCGACCGAAGGCGTGGGTGGGCATGCCTCATAGACCGGGCATGATGGGGCATGTCGGTCCTTTCGTACGGTCAGCGGTTGTCGGCGTCGGGCGAACGATCAGCCCATGGGCACGTCTCCCCGGGGGCGTCACCGAGCGTAACGGGCGCTGTCACCCCCCGATGGGGGACCGCCGCTTGCGGCTCGCGGGTGACGCCGCGTCCGACGACCCGGTCGACGGGCTCACTAGGCTGATGCCCGTGGCCCGACAGTGTGGTCGGGCCAGGTGAAGGAGTCGGCAATGAATGGGCAGACCGCGGAGCAGCACGACGATCCATCTCTTCTGATGGCCCCCGCCGATGAGGCGGTACCGAACCTGGAGAGACTCGTCACCGACGCCATGGCGCTCGCGGCGGCGACCGGGAGCAACGGCGGCGACCTGGCCGACATGGTCAACCGGTTCTGGCGCCTCGTGCCGGACGAGGACCTGGTGGGCCGGACCCCCAGCCAGATGCTCACGGCGGTGACCGCCCACCTCGAGCTGGCCCGCAAGCGTCGACCCGGGCAGACCACGATCACCGCGGAGCGGTCCGCCGACCGCACGGCCCTGCTCGTGGTGACCGACGACATGCCGTTCCTCGTCGACTCGGTCACGGCCGCGGTCACCACCGCGGGCCTGGATGTGGATCTGCTCGCCCACCCCCAGGTGGTCGTCCGTCGAAAGGCCGACGGGGCATTGGCGGAAGTGTTCCCCCATATCGAGCCGGACGACGCCGGCCCGGGCCAGATCGTCGAGAGCTGGATGCGCATCGAGGTGGCCGCACTCGACGAGTCGACGGTGAACCGGCTGCGCGACGACCTTCGGCGGGTCCTCACCGACGTCCGCGAGGCGGTCGAGGACTGGCAGCCGATGCGCCGGCAGGCGCTCGCCCTCGCCGACCAGCTCACCGCCGCGGTGCTCCCGGTCCCGGACAAGGACATCACGGATACGGTCGAGCTGCTGCGCTGGCTGGCCGAGGACAGTCCCGGCGACGCCCGGGGCACGGGCTCGTCGGGCAACTTCACGTTCCTCGGCTACCGCGAGTACCGCCTGCGCCCCGAGTACGTCGGACGCGGCCCCGCTGCCTCGGGGGATCAGGAACCGGGGGCGACCGGGATCGGCCCGAGCCCGGCGGAGGCGGGGCAGATAGCATCGACACCAGTCGACGCTGGCCCGCCGGAGCAGCTGCTGGAGGCGGTGCCCGGGACGGGGCTCGGCATCCTGCGCCGCGAACCAGTGGAGACCGCTGCGGCTACCGCCACGGTGAGCCCGGAGGCCGTGCACCGGCTCCTCACCCGGCGCCTGCTCACCATCACCAAGGCGAACTCACGCTCCACCGTGCACCGATCGTCCTATATGGACTACATCGGCATCCGGATCTTCGACGCCGACGGCAACGTCATCGGGGAACGGCGATTCCTCGGGCTCTTCTCGTCCTCGGCGAACCGCACCTCGGTCATGGAGCTTCCGGTGATTCGGCGCAAGGTGGCCGAGGTGCTGAACCGGTCGGGTCTGTCCGGGCGCGGCCACTCCGGCAAGCAGCTGATGGCGATCCTGGAGGACTACCCGCGCGACGAGCTCTTCCAGACCACCACCGACGACCTGTTCCGGACCGTGATGGGCGTCCTGCGCCTGGCGGGACGACGCCAGGTGCGGGTGTTCGCCCGCACCGACCAGTACGGCCGCTTCGTCTCCTGCCTGGTCTTCCTGCCCCGCGACCGGTTCACCACGGCCAACCGGCTGCGCATCCAGGAGATCCTGCTCCACGAGCTGGGCGGGACCGGGCTGGATTACACCACGCGCGTCGGCGACGGCATGCTGGCCCGCATCCACGTCATCGTGCGGGCCGAACGCGGCGGACTGATCGGCGAGGTCGACACCGAGCGACTCTCCGCCCTGATCGCCGAGGCGACCCGCTCCTGGGACGACGACTTCGCGCACGCGCTGGAGACGCGCGAGGGCGCCGAGCACGGCCGGCGGCTTCTCGACCGGTACGGCCGCGCGCTGCCGGAGACGTACAAAGACCGGCACACTCCACTGGAGGCCATCGAGGATCTCGCCAAGCTCGAACTTCTCGAGGAGCCCGGCCAGATCGTGGTCGACCTGTACCGCCGCCGTGACAAGGACGACGACGTCCGGATCAAGGTGTTCCGGGCCGGGGCGGAGCCGATGACGCTGTCCGAGGTGCTCCCGGTCCTCCAGTCGCTGGGCTTCGAGGTGGTCGACGAGCACCCCTACGAGATCCGGCTGCCCGGCACACCCGTGCGCCTGTACGACTTCGGGCTGCGCCTGCCCGACGGCGAGTGGGACGTGCCGAGCCTGGACACCAAGGTGGAGAACGCGTTCTCCGCCGCCTGGCGAGGCGAGTCCGAAGTGGACCAGTTCAACCAGCTCGTGCTGCGGGCCGGGTTGACCTGGCGCGAGGTCGTGGTCCTGCGGGCGTACGCCAAGTACCTGCGACAAGCGGGCACGATCTTCTCGCAGGAGTACATGGAGAGCACGCTCGCCGCCCACCCCGACGTGGCGGCGCTGCTCGTCGCCCTGTTCCGAGCCCGCCTGGAGCCCGGGCTCGCGGACGCCGATCGGCGTGATCGGGCGCAGGAGCTGGTCACCAGGATTCGGCAGCGCCTGGACAGCGTTGCCTCGCTGGACCAGGACCGGATCCTGCGGTCGTTCCTCACGCTCGTCACGGCGACGTTGCGGACCTCGTTCTTCCAGCGAGGCGCCGACGGACGGCCCAAGCCGTACGTCGCCTTCAAGCTCGACGCGGCGGCGATCCCGGACCTGCCGATGCCCCGGCCGCGCTACGAGATCTTCGTCTACTCGCCCCGGTTCGAAGGGGTGCACCTGCGGTTCGGGGCGGTCGCCCGGGGTGGCCTGCGCTGGTCGGACCGGCGCGAGGACTTCCGGACCGAGATCCTGGGACTGGTCAAGGCGCAGACGGTGAAGAACGCGGTCATCGTGCCGGTCGGGGCGAAGGGTGGCTTCGTGCTCAAGCAGGCTCCGCCCGCCACCGACCGCGAGAGCTATCAGGCCGAGGGCGTGGCCTGCTACCGGCAGTTCATCTCCGGCCTGCTCGACGTCACCGACAACATCGTGGGCGGGGCCGTGGTGCCACCGCCCGACGTGGTGCGGCACGACGGCGACGACCCGTACCTCGTGGTCGCGGCCGACAAGGGCACCGCCGCCTTCTCCGACATCGCGAACGAGATCTCGTCGGCGTACGGCTTCTGGCTCGGCGACGCGTTCGCCTCGGGCGGCTCGGCCGGGTACGACCACAAGAAGATGGGCATCACGGCCCGCGGCGCCTGGGAGTCGATCAAGCGCTACCTGCGCGAGATGAATATCGACATATCGCAGACAGGCCTCACCGCGGTCGGCATCGGCGACATGTCGGGAGACGTGTTCGGCAACGGAATGCTCTACTCGGAGCACATCCGGCTCGTCGCCGCGTTCGACCATCGGCACATCTTCGTCGACCCCGATCCCGTGGCGGCGAAGTCCTATGTGGAGCGACAGCGTCTGGCCCAGCTGCCCGGATCGTCCTGGGACGACTACGACCGGTCTCTGATCTCGCCCGGCGGCGGCGTCTGGCCCCGCAGCGCCAAGGCCATCCCGGTCTCCGCGCAGATGCGACGGGCGCTGGGCATCGCGGACGAGACGGTCACCTCGCTGTCGCCGACCGCGCTCATCCGGGCGATCCTGTGCGCGCCGGTGGACCTGCTCTTCAACGGCGGCATCGGCACCTACGTGAAGGCCACCACGGAGAGCCACCAGGACGTGGGGGACAAGGCGAACGACGCCGTGCGGGTCAACGGGGCCGAGGTCCGCGCGAAGATCGTCGCGGAAGGGGGGAACCTCGGGCTCACCCAGCGGGGCCGGATCGAGTACGCGCTGGCGGGCGGCTGGGTCGACGCCGACGGCCGCCGGCTCGCCTACATCGCCACCGACTTCATCGACAACTGCGCCGGCGTCAACTGCTCCGACCACGAGGTGAACATCAAGATCCTGCTCGATGGATCGGCCGGCACGGACACCCTGGCCCGGGCCGAGCGCGACGCACTGCTCGCCGACATGACCGACGAGGTCGCCGCGCACGTGCTGCGCGACAGCTACCACCAGGCGAACGCGCTCGGGGCGTCCCGGGTCCAGGCAGCCTCACTGCTTCCGGTGCACCAGCGGATGATCGCGGAGATGGAGCGCGACGGGCTGCTCGACCGGGCGTTGGAGGCGCTGCCCAGCGACGAGGCCCTCGCGGCGCGGCTCGCCGAGGGCACCGGGCTCACCTCGCCCGAACTGGCGGTCCTGCTCGCCTACGCCAAGATCTGGGCGACTCGACAGGTGCAGGCGTCGCCCCTGCCGGACGACGACTGGACCCAGCAGGTGCTGGTGGAGTACTTCCCGACACCCCTGCGGGAGCGCTTCGGTGACCGCATGGCGGGGCACCGGCTGCGCCGCGAGCTGGTGGCCACCCGTCTGGTCAACGAGGCCCTCAACCGGTGCGGCCTGTCGTTCCTGTTCCGGGCGCAGGAGGAGACCGGCGCGAGCGTGGCCGACATCCTGCGGGCCTACGTCGTCGTGCGCGACGTCTACGACCTGCCCGCCTTCTGGCGGGCCGTCGAGGCCCTGGACGGCACCGTCCCGGCCGGTGAGCAGACCGCGCTGCTGCTGGAGGTGCGCCGCCTGGTCGATCGGGCCGTACGCTGGCTCGTCGCCTCGCGGACCGGTATCGATGTGCCGGCGGAGGTCGCCCGGTTCAAGCCCGGCGTGACGGCGCTGCTGCCCAGGCTGCCCGAGCTGTTCCAGGGCCGGGAACGGCAGGCCCTGCAGGCGTTCACGGACTCGTTCGTGGCGCGCGGGCTGCCGGAGGACGTCGCCGCCTGGGGGACGCGGATACCGTACGCCTTCGGCCTGCTCGACGTGGTCGAGGTCGCCGAGCGCACCGGCCGGGACGTCACCGAAGTCGCGAGTGTCTACTTCGTCCTGTCGGAACGCTTCACGGTGGACGAACTGCTGTCGCGGATCTCCGCCCTCCCCCGCAAGACCCGGTGGCAGACGATGGCCCGGATGGCGCTGCGCTACGACCTCTACGCCGTGCTGGCCGAACTCACCGCGACCGTGCTCGCCTCCACCGACCCGAGCCTGGACGCCGTGGAGCGCGTCCGGCAGTGGGAACAGGCGAACGAGGCGAGGGTGGCCCGGACCGCCCAGGCCCTGGCGGAGCTGACCGACACGGCCAGCGACCTGGCGCCGCTGTCCGTACTCCTGCGCCAGATCCGCACCCTCGTGCGCACCGGGACATCAAGCTGACGCCGGGGTCGGCGCCGGAACCGGGCCGGCCGGGTCCTGGATCGTGGGCGGCTCCGGGTCGGTGAAGGCGTCGGCCCAGAGCCGGTCGAGGCGACGCAGCGCCGCATCGAGGGGAACCGGGGCCAGCCGTCCGTCCCCGTCGGTGGTGACCAGGCCGAGCTCGCGGAGCTTGCGCACGCCGTCGTCGACCTCGAAGTCGAACGCGTGGTCCCAACGCTCCCGGAACCACCGCTCCACCCGATCGTCGAGTTCCGCGAGCGTCAGCGGGGTGCCGGCGCGGCGCAGGAAGTGGTAGGCCAGGACGGCCTCGATGACCTCGGCCTCCTCGGCCGCGTCGAGCAGGTGGTGGAAGACACCGGCGTCGTTGTCGAGGTTCCGGTAGTACAGGTTCTCCGACAGCGCCTTCATGAACCGGATCTTGCGGTTCATGAAGGCGCTGATCTGGCGGGTGACGTAGCCGCCGACGGCGAACAAGCCGAGGCCGGCCGCGACCCATTGCGTACTCTCGATCGTATCGACGTTCTTGCGCAGCCCGAGCCAGAACGCGATCACGGTCACGATCAGCCCGAGCACGGTGACCAGCTTGGTCGCGATGACGACGATGCCGGAGAAGAGCGCTGGCACTCCGATGAGAAGCTTGTCAATCAGTCGCATGCGCACCCGGACATTGGGGAAGATCATCTCCAGGTCCTGCCGGGGTACGTTCTGGAACAGCTTGACAATGACCGATCCCGGCCGGAACGGGAGGTCCTGCGCGGCCGCCTCGGTGAAGTGCTCGGCCTCCTTGAACTTGGCGTAGACCAGCACGCGGGCGTAGGAGACGTACGAAACCTGCCGCCGCCACAGGCCGTACAGGCGCTTCTCCCGCCGAGTTCGTACGGACTCGCCGCGCCGGAACAGCAGCACCGTGTCGACGTCCCGGGTGTCGAGCTCCAGGCGCAGCTTGAGCAGAGAGTGCCCCGCCATCGCCTCCTCGACCTCGGCCAGGCTCATCGGGATGAAGTTCGCCGCGCGGGCCAGGGCGACCAGCTCCTCCTCGATGACCGCCAGAGCCGCCTGCCGTTCGGCCGGTGACAGGGGCCGCAACGGACGGGTGTCCGCTTCCGGGTGGAACGGGTGGTAGGCGTCCTTGAGCCGCTCGATCCGCTCATGGAACCGGTGATGCACGAGGCTGGACAGCATGCGGGCGAACGCGGAGAACTCCTCGCGCTCGGCGCCGGAGAGATCGTCGGCGCACATCGCCACGACGTCGGTGCGGCGGAACGGCAGGAAGTGCTCACCCTTCATGACTACGCCTCCTCACCGGAACCGGCTCGGTCCCGGCGCAAGAGTAGAAGTGATGAACCACCGGGGCTAGAGTCGCGCCATGAAGCCCGGCGATGTCGTTGCTGATTTCGAGCTGCTCGACGAGACAGGCACCCCGCGCAGACTCTCGAGCCTGCTCGAGCACGGCCCGGTGGTGCTGTTCTTCTACCCCGCGGCGATGAGTTCCGGCTGCACGGCCGAGGCCTGCCACTTCCGCGACCTGGCCGCCGAGTTCCGGGCCGTCGGGGCCCAACCGGTCGGCATCAGTCACGACACGGTGGAGAAGCAGGCCCGCTTCGCCGCCCGGCACACACTCGGCTATCCGCTGCTCTCCGACCCCGACGGCACCGTCCGCGAGCAGTTCGGCGTGAAGCGGGACCTCGGCTTCAATCGCACCAAACGGGTGACGTTCGTGATCGACACGGATTCCCGGGTCCTCGACGTCATCCGCAGCGAGCTCCGGATGAACATGCACGCCGACAAGGCCCTCGAGGCCCTGCGCGCTCGCCACCGCTGACCGCCGCCGCCCGCGCCTAGCTCGGGCGACGTGAAGGCCCAGTGCAGCCAGAACGTCGACTCGAGACCGTAGTAGGGGGCGGCGATGGTCGCGCCATCGACCCGCATCTCGAGGCCCTGGGTCGCGGCGACCGCGTGCAGCGTCATGTGGACGCCGTCGTAGTCCCGGGCCACGCGGCGCCAATCGGGATAGATGAGTCCGTCGTGCTCCAACGGATAGGTGGAGACGAACTTTGCCCACGCGGTCGCGGTCGGGATCTCCCGGACGCGGGCGTCCGGCCGGACCAACGCCGCCCAGACGTACCACGGCCGAGGGAAGAGCGTCGTTCGCGTGGTATCGAGGTGGATCTCCCACAGGCCTTCCGCGCTGGGCAGGGTGGTCGAGGTGTGCAGGCCGCACCAGAACGGCTTGGTGCTGGGCGGGATGTCAGCGAGATCCCAGACATCGACGAACGTCGACGGGCACAGTTGGGTGCCCGAAAGGGACCGCAGCACGGTATCCGGAAGGAACTGCCCGGCCGGCGGGCCCGTGCCTACCCAGGCCTGTCGATCCAACGCGACGGGGCCGTCCACGATCTCCGGAACCATTGCGCGCAACCGGGACAGCAGGACGCTGGTGCCGGCGATCGCATCCGCGGCTGCCGGCTGAATGGCCTCGGACCGGTCGGCTATCGAAGTGTGAGTGATGGCGTCGAGGACCCAGACCGCTTGCGCGAAACCGCAGCGGGGCCGTTACGAACAATGACAGTGTTACATCTAAGCGGGGCACCGGCTCGGAACATTCCCATCTCGCCTCAACGTTGACCGTGCCGGCCACGTGGCTGCGCAACCCCCCTGTGAAGCGCCGACGCACGGCGGTGACGGTCTCGTTGACCAGCCAACTAGGTAAGGGTGGTCAGCCACCAGTTGGGCGTTGGGCAGCAGCTCGGGGTGATAACGGGCCGGTGGGAGACGACCGGGTTGCGGGCGAGGTGCACCCGGCAATGCTGGTGCGCGGTGCCTTGATGCAGCGTGTGAGAGCAGCCAGGAGACCGGCATGTTGGTCGGAGATGACCAGCTGCACCTCCGACAGCTCCCGGAGCTTGAGGCCGGTCAGGAAGCCGCGCCAGAACACCTGGTCCTCGCTGTCGCGACGTCCAAGCCGAGGGCTTTCCGGCCACCGTCGGCGGTATCCCAGTTGCCACCACCGTATGGAAACGACCTGGGAGACCGTGCTGCGCACCTACAAACAGGTCAGGGCCGTTACCCGTCGCGCTCTGCGACCCGGATGTCGGTGCCCTCGTACCTGCCCACGCCGATCACCTAAGTGGCCTCAGCCTCAATCAGCTCCTGCATCACCATGCGCACCGACTCGCGGTGGACGCTCACGCCTCCCCTACCAGGCTTGAGGAAACAGCTCCACACGCTCGATCGCAGCGTCCGTCTCCGCCGACGCGACTCTCCCCCACAAGGTGGTGCACCAGCACCCTCCGCGGGACGATCCGGGTCCAAGCCATGGCCCGCCGCGTTCGCAGACACTTGACAGCCGGTCAGCGGCGGGGCAGGGCCAGCGGCATGCTGGCC
>JADGGF010000104.1 GCA_019690055.1 Micromonosporaceae bacterium | reverse complement strand
GCCGTCCCCCGCACTGAGCGCTACCCCCGCCGCACCGGCACCTACTGATCCCGCGCGTGGGCCGCTGGCCGGCGGCCCCGGCCTGCCTGCACCCGGCTCGCTGACGGCTCAGCTCGCCTGCGGCGACGAGTGGCCCGCGCCACCCCGGGATCTGGTTCGCGTCCGGCCGGGGGTCCCTGTTAGCCTTATGTGTCGTGCGGGCCGACCCGGACGCACGAGATGGGGCTGTAGCGCAGCCTGGTAGCGCACCTCGTTCGCATCGAGGGGGTCAGGGGTTCAAATCCCCTCAGCTCCACCACGTTTCCCAAGTTCAGAGCCTTGATCGACCCGAAGTTGATCAAGGCTCTTGGTCATTTCGTCGCCAGGGACCTCACCGCCGACCGTTCAGTCACCCTGGAGCGGTGACGTGACGACATATCGGACATCGCCCTGTTGATCTTGACTCAGTGGCGGCGAACCAGCTCGGCAACCGAGGCTGCCGACGGGGCGCCGGCCCGACTCCGACCGCCCGCCAACCGAGCGTTCCTGGGGTTACACCTGCTGGCCCAGGTGGGTGACGCTCGCCGTCATTGACGTCGGCCCACCGAGCAATCAGGCACGACGGGTCGGCCGTCGGCTTCGGGTCGCCAGTGGGGTCGGCGGTGCCAGACGGCTGGCACGAGGCCGAGGACGACGCCAGCCAGCAGGAGAAGGCCTCCACGAGGTTCTGGTCCGATGGAGCGTCAAGGGATCTTCTTAGGCGTCACCTTCCGCTGTCCGAACACCCCGAGCGGTCCCGAGCGGATCGGATTGAGTGTCGCCGCTTGGCTTGCGGTGACGGGGCACGTGGGGTTCCCTCGAGTCGGCCAGAATCGCGTCGACCAGCTGAGCCATTCGCGAGTCCCGCGGCAGGGGCAACTTCAGGTCGTTAGCTCCGGCGATCGAGGCCGCGAGTACGTGGACGAGAGCCCGCGCCACCAGCTCGTCGTCGCGACGGGTCAGCCTGGACAAGATGCGAATGAGCCTGCGAGCCGCGGTCGGCCGCCTCAGCAGGGTCAGGGCTACGGCAGCCCGCGTAGCACGTCCCGCTCGACGGCCAGCCGCTCCCCCAGCAAGGTCACCGTGGGATCCGCCCAGAGGGCGACTCGGCGTGCAGAGGTGATGCGTACGGCGAAGGTGGCCTCGATGTCGGCTTGGTCGAGCACGCGGCGCACGGCTGGGTGCATGGTCGCGACAGTGTCGGTAGCCAGGCGGTGCAGTGCGGCGGGCTCGGCAGCGCGGAGCTGTTCGTCCAGCAGCGGCACGATCCACTGCAGGTAGTCAGGGATGTCGGTGATCGAGAGACCGGGCGCGAGCCGATGTGCCGCAGCAGTTGGTGATTCGTGGGTTCGGCAGGTTGCCACGGAGAACGTCGCGTCGCCTTCGCCGATCACGAGGTTGAACGTGTCGGCCAGGAGGTCAGGCAGCCACGACAATGTCTCCTCGGTGATCGGCGTCCTGCCATAGATCGCCCAGGCAACCTCGTCGATAACCGCGTCGGGGACCAGTTGGGCTCGCACGGTCGAGCCGGTGCCGTCGGCACCGACCAGCAGGTCCGCGACCGCGGAGGTGCCATCGGCGAACCAAGCGATGACCCGACCGTCGCCGGCCGGTTCGTAATGGGTGAGTTTCTTGCCGAAATGAACCCTCGGGCCGAGGTCGGCGAGAAGGATCTCGCGCAGGGTCAGCCGGTTGATCCCGAACCCGCCGATGCCGGGATCCACCGGTGGGATCGGCTTCATGAACTTCGGATTCAGCTGCGCGTCGGTGAACACCATCCGGGTAGCGGGCCGTAGCGAGGTCGCCAGGCAGAGATCGAAGAGGTGCGTCGGCAGGCACTCCTGCAGTGCTTGGACACCCGTATCTTTCAAACTGATCCGGGTACGGGCTCCTCCGGCCTCGGTCTGTCCATTGTGGCCGCTGTCGCCACCGCGCACGGTGGCCGGCTGGCACTGCAAGCGCGGCCCACCGGTGGCCTTCGGGTGGCGATCACATTGCCGATGGAGTCAGCCGACGGGAAACGGCCGACGGAATCGGCTCACGGGGCACTGCCGACGGAGTCAGTCCAGTCGACCACGAGGGCCGGGGTTGCGGCATGAGGGTTCTCGTCGTCGAGGACGACCGCGCACTGGCCGAGGTCATCGCGGAAGGGTTGCGGGACAACGGAATGGCGGTCGACATCGCCTATGACGGACTCGACGCCGCCACCAAACTCGACCTGTCCGTCCATGACGTGGTGGTCCTGGACCGGGATCTCCCCAGCTTGCCCGCGAGACACCCTGTGCCAGATGATCGCCGAGCGAGACGTACGCCCCATGGTGCTGATGCTGACCGCGGCCAGCGCGCCCGGCGACCGGATCAGCGGGCTGAGCCTCGGTGCGGACGACTATCTCGGCAAGCCCTTCCATTTCGCGGAACTGGTGCTGCGGATCCGGGCGCTGGCCCGCCGCAAGCCGGACGCGCGTCCGCGGACCCTGCGTGTCGCCGGAATCCACCTCGACCCGGTGCAGCGCCACGCCACCCGCGACGGGCACCCGCTCGCCCTCACGGTGAAGGAGTTCGCCGTGCTGCAGGCGCTGCTCGAGGCGAGTCCGGGTTTCCTGAGCACGGAGACTCTGCTCGAGAAGGTCTGGGACGAGAACGCCAATCCGTTTACCAACACCGTTACCGTCACGGTGAGCCGGTTGCGGCGCAAACTCGGTGACCCGCCGGTCATTGAGACGATGCCGGGTGTCGGCTACCGGATCGTCGACCCATCGCTGACCGGCGGCTCACCAGCGAACGACTCAACGATCAGCTCCTGACCGGGTGCGCCGACGCGCTCGGGACGGGACTGTCGAGTTCGGCCGGTACGACCGGCGGTATCCGTCGCTTTCGCGGTAGGACGGTGAGGGCGATGACGACGGACCCGATCAGAAGAGCGGCACAGAGATTAAGGCCGAGCGCGTACCCGTCGGTGAGCGACTCAGGCGTCAGCACCTGGCCGGTCCGGTGCTGGGCCGCGGTGCCCAGGACGGCCAAGCCGAGGGAGGCACCGATCTGGCGGGAGCTGTTGAGCAGTCCTGAGGCGGTGCCGGTCTCCTGCGGTGCGACACCGACCGTGGCGGTGGAGACGACTGGTCCAAGGCAGAGCCCGAAACCGATACTCGCGATGATCGATGGACCCAGCACGTCGGCGACGAAGGTCCCATCGGCGTCGATGAGGCCGAACCAGGCGAACCCGATCGCGGTGAGCAGGCCACCGACGATCAGCAGCGTCCGCGGGGCGAGACGGTACCCGAGCTTGATGGCGAGCATCGATCCGACGACCACGCCGAGGGCGAAGGGCAGGAACTCGATTCCGGTCAGGGCGGCGCCGGTCCCCAGCACGCGCTGCAGGTACAGGGATCCGAAGTAGAAGGCCGAGGCGAGCGCTCCACCGAGCAGGAGGTTGTAGGCGTTCGCCCCGGCGACCGAGCGGTTGGCGAACAGGCCCAGCCGCAGCATCGGCTCCCGCGCGGTCGTGCGTTCGACCAGAACGAATGCGGCCAGCAGGACGGCGGCGGCCAGGAGCGTCCCCCCGGTGACCGGCGAGGCCCACGAGTATCGATCCGTATTGACGATGCCGAAGACCAGTGTGGTCATGCCCGCCGTGACCAGGACCGCACCGAGGACATCGGGACGACCTCGACGCGCCCGAGGAGCGTCCGCGGCGACCGCGCGGAGGGCCAGAGCCAGCGTCACCGCTGCCATAGGCGCATTGATGAACATCACCCAGCGCCAGCTCGCGTACTCGGTGAGCAGCCCTCCGGCCACCACGCCGAGCGCGCCACCGGCGGCGTTCATCGCGCTCCACACCCCGAACGCGCGCACGCGGGGCCGGCCGGACGGGAACGTCATGGTCAGGAGCGCGAGCGCGGCGGGCGCCAATGCCGCGGCGCCGATGCCTTGGACGGCCCGCGCGGCGACCAGGTGGCCCGGTTCGGTGGCGAACCCCCCGAGGAGCGAGGCGAGACCGAACAGGCTGAGCCCGGCCAGCAGGACGCGCTTGTGACCGTACGCGTCGGCCGCCTTACCGCCGAGCAGGAGAAGGCCGCCGAACGTGAGGGCGTAGGCGTGGATCACCCAGGTCAGGCCAACCGCGCTGAAGCCGAGGCTCGACCCGATCTGGGGGAGGCCGACGTTCACGACCGACAGGTCCAGCGAGACCAGGAACTGCGCGACAGCCACCGCCGCGAGGGTGAGCCCCGGCGATGGCCTGCGGGACGAGCCGAGCGGGCTGCCAGAGTTTTCGAACATGTTCCGAAACTAGCAGCCGCGGCCGACCGCTGTCGAGTTGGGTCCCGTGCCGGCGTTCCGGGGCGTGTCCGGTGATGCGCGATGATGACTGCGTGTCCACGTCCCCGGCGTCGCGCGGCCGCATCGGCCGACCGCCTGTCACAACCCGCGCGCAGATCCTGGCGGCGGCCCGCAGGATCATCGATCGAGACGGTTGGGAGAAGCTGACCGTACGCCGGCTGGCCGCCGAGTTGGGCATCGGCGGAACGACCCTGTACCACCACGTGCGGGATCGCGAGGATCTGCTGATTCAGTTGCTGAACGAGCACGCCAAGCGGACCCTGTCCGTCGAGCTTCCGGCCGAGCCGCGGGACCGCATAGTCGCCGCAGCTGTCGCCATCCATGACTCGCTGGCAGCGTGGCCCTGGGCCGCCGAGGTGCTCACCAGCGACGGTTTCCTCGGCCGGCTCGGCGAACCGGCCGTGTCGATGGTTGAGGCCATCGTGGCGGGAGCCGTCGAGTGCGGGTGCACGGTAGAGCAGGGTGTCGATATCTTCCGCAACATCTGGTACTACACGGCCGGCGAGATCCTCGTTCGCGCCCACTCCGGACAGAGACGAGCGGACCGCCCCCGCGTCGCGGTCGGTGACACCTTCTTCCGCGGTGTCGACCTGTCCCGGCTGCCTCGCCTGGCCGCCATCGGCGATCGATGGCCAACACTGGCCGCGCGAGACATCTATGCCCAAGGGCTGCGCGCCTTCGTCAACGGACTGCTCGACCAAGCCAGGTCAGCCGCACGCTAGCCCGTCGACTGACCGGTGGCGGTGAGATCTCTTCTCGTTGCGCTCCGTCAGACGCAGTCCTGCGGTTGCCGGTCAGGGCCGGCCTTGTGCACCTCGCCGAGGGGAAGCGGCCTTCTCCGACGATGGGCGGGGAGCGAGCGCGTCGCTCGGTTGCAGAGATATCGAAGACGTTGCCGTAGAGGTCGGCGATCGCCGTCTGGGTGCCCCAGGGGGCCCGCCGCACCGGCTCCAGCAGTTTCACCCCGCGCTCGGTGAGTTGGGCGACCGTGGCATCGATGTCATCGGTGAACAGCGTGAGTGTCATGCCGGGAAACTGCTTGCCGAGGCGGGCCCAGTCGGCCTTCGTCTGGGCCTTCTCAAAGACGATCACGGCCTGGTTTGTCGGGTGCGGGCGCCACCCGAACGATCCGGATGCCCCGGGCGGGCCGTGTGTCGGACAGCAGGGTGAAGCCGAGGCGGTTGACGTAGAAGTCGATGGCCTCGTCGTAGTCACGAACGGTGATGGTGATGGTTCCCAGCTCGGTGAACATCGCACCTCCAGAACGTTGACTAGTCAATAGTCGGCTGGGATGCGTGGATCAGGCAAACCGGAACCTGACGATCGCGCGCCTCCTGCACGAGGTGACGACGCTGCTGGACCAGGCGGCTGAGCGCGTGCTCCGCGAGCACACCACGCTCACCCTCTCCCAGTTCCTGCTGCTGCTCAGTGTGAGCGAGACCCGCGGGGCGTCGACGCAGCAGGAGATTGCCGAGCATCTACTACGCTGCCCCACGGGATCCAGGCCAGCTCATCGAGGCTTTGGAAGCTATTCGAGCCTCGCTCGAACAGGCCCAGTCGGGCCGGCAACGCTCCGGCGACGTGTGATGGGGCACGCGCGATGCCGCCCCCCGGTGGGCCGGCGTGGACCTCAGACGTACGCGGCGGCGCGCTCATCGACATCGGGACCGCTCCGGCATCCTGGTGTAGTCGGTGAATCCGACCACATTGCCCCAGGGATCGGCGACCTCGACAGTCAACCCGTCGCCACGGAAGCGGTGGCGTCGTCGGTGGCGGTCACCGGGCACTGGTCCAGCGCCGGCCACTCAGGGCTCCCTCGATGGCCCGGGCGGCGTGGGTACAGTCGCGCAGGCCGGCATCGGTGAGCCTGCGCACTGCCTCGGCCGCGCCCACCTCACGAAGGGTTTCGGCGTCAGGGATGCCGACCGCGCGGAGGTCGGCGGCCAGGGCCGGCCCGATATTTATCAAAGTCTCCAGATCGGTCACGACACGTACTCCTCCAGTCCAAACAGGACGATAGCGTCGGTGAGTGCCGCGCTGAGCCGCCGGAGCCGGGCCTTGTCGACCTCGACGTGGCGGAGCCGTACCGGGCCGGCCAGTGGTGCCCGCTCGATCAGGCGGCTTCCCGCCTCCGTGACCTCGATGAGGCGTCGCCGCCGGTCGCTCTCGTCGACGGTCAGCTCGATCAAGCCTCGGGCCTCCAGCCGATCGAGTAGTTGGCCGAGTGTGGCGGGGTGCATCACCAGCCGCCGTCTCAGCTCGCTCAGGCGTAACCCCGGTCCCAGCTCACCGATGATCCGCAGGATGGCCAGCTGAGCGCCCGTGACGCCGTGGCGGCGCCCCAGGTCGCGGTTGAAGGCACTGATCGCTGCCTCCAGCCGGGTCCACGCCCGAATCGCCCCGAGCGCCTCGGTGCTCACCACGGCGACAGTATGTGTCACATACTGATTTCTGTCAACGATGCGCGGGTTGGTCCTGGCCGGGATCCGGCCGTTCGGCTTCACCGAGAACATCATGATCCATTGATCATCTCGCTGAGGAGGTTGTCGCCGGAATGCCTCGTGCGGCTGACACCGCCGCAGTTGGTGTCGTTTCCGTTGGCGAAGAACATGTAGACGCTGCCGTCATAGTCCCGCAAGACGAACGGATCGCTTGCGTAGCCGCCGTTCACCGTGGAGCTGGTGTCGATCCGGCCACGGTAGGCGTACGTACCGGTCTCCGACGGGGCATCGAAGACATAGACACGCGACCCCGTGTTGTCGTTGCCGTTGTAGAGGTTGGGGACGAACAGGTAGTCCCTGCCGTTGTGCCGGAAGCCGGCCGGAGCCCAGAAGTGCGAGATTCGGGGGTTGATGTCCATGCTGCGGATGCCGTCCTCGGTGGCGACCACACCGACATAGGTCCAGTTGGAGGCGGTCTTCCAGTTCTGGTTCGAATCGATGGTCTGACCGCGCCGTTTTCTCGAGAGTCGGGGTTGGGCGAGCGGGTGTTTCCGTAGCACGGGCTGACCCTCCGTTCTGGGCGATGCGGCTGTCCCAGGGGACGACCGCGCGGTGTCACTCCGTCACGGTCACATAAATCTCTGCCTGAATCCGTCGATGGGCACCGGACGCCACCAGACAGCGCCGGACGCAGCCAGACAGCACCGGGTTCGCGACTGGCCGTGACGGTCGTGCCCGGCGTGGCCACCGCGGACAGTGTGGCGATCAGGGGCGCGAGTTGCCCGGAGCGATCGGTGGTGCGCGGTCGGCCACCAGTTCTGCCGCCGCCGGCGGCCCACGGCGACTACCGTGACACCCAGGCGATTCCGAACGGGGGCAACACGATCATGACGATGACCACCACGAGCACGGCACCGATGCTGGAGACCCATCCCGCGCCCATCGGCATCGACCGGGCCCAGCTGGCGGCCACGATCGACACGATCGTCATGTGCAGCCAGGCCTGCACGATGTGTGCGGACGCCTGCCTGAGCGAGGAGATGGTCGGCCCGCTGAAGACCTGCATCACGCGAGACCTGGACTGCGCGGACATCTGCGCCACGACGGCCCGGGTGCTGTCGCGGCACACCGGTTTCGACATCGCCATTGCGCGCAGCCAGCTCGAGGCGTGTGTGATCGCGTGCATGTCCTGCGGCGCCGAGTGCGCGATGCACGCCGACATGCACGAGCACTGCCGGGTCTGCGCCGAGGCTTGCAGCCGGTGTGAGCGGGCCTGCCGGGAGCTGCTCGCCACGCTGCGCTGAGCCTGGTACGGTCGCGAGCCCGTCAGCGGGGGACCGCCACGGGACAGGTCACGATGAATCGGTCCTGTCGCCGGGCGGTTGACGAGACTGGCCGAGCGCGGCATCCAACTCGGCGCCGAGCAGGACCACCATATTGGTCAGCCACAGCCAGATCAGGAAGACGATCACGCCGCTGAGCGCACCGTAGGTGCGTTCGTACGAGGCGAATGTGGCGAGGTAGACGCCGAACAGCACCGACACCACGACCGCCAGCAGCACCGCCGCCAGGCTGCCCGGCGTGATGAACCGTCGGTTGCCCTCGGTGTGCGGCCCGGCGCGGTACAGCAGCGCGATCACCGCCGCGACGAGCAGCAGGAGGGCAGGCCACTTCGCCACGTCCCAGACGGTCACCGCGGTCGAGCCGAGACCGATCACGTTGCCCATCCGCTCGGCGAGGCCGCCGGTAAAGACCACAATAAATACGCAGACGATGAGCAGCACGCCCACGAGCGCGGTCAGCCCGAGCCGCAGGGGCAGGGCGCGCTTCATCGGCCGGGCCGTACGGACACCGTGGATCGCGTCGAGGGCGCGCAGGAACCCCGCCACGTACCCGGAGGCGGACCAGAAGGCGACCACCAGGCCGGCGATGGCGACGAACCCGGCCGTGGCCCCGGTCGCCGCGACCCGGTTGACGGCATCCTGGATCAGCTCGCCGGCCTCTCCCGGGACCACCGTGCCGAGGATCTGGTTGAGGCCACTCGCGGGTCCGCCCAGCAGGCCGAGCACAGAGACGAGCACCAGCAGGCCCGGAAAAATCGATAAAACTGCATAGTATGTCAGTCCGGCGGCGCGGTCCGGAATCTGGTCCTCCCGAAAGTCACGCAGGCATTGCCGCAGGGCCGCCCGCCAGGCGGGCCGCCCACGCCCGGCAGTGGTCTGCTCGCGAGGCCGGCTCATCAATCCTCATCAACCTTTCGTCGGCGGCTCCGCCCCCACTGGGCGATCCGCGGCACCGTGATCTAGTCTTCGCCTGGGGCGGCTCGACGACGAGTCTTCAAGTGATGTTTCGGTCTTCAGTGTTGCTTCGCGACGAACGTGAGGAGGGTCGTCGTGACCGCCGGGACGAGGACGGGTCAGCTGACCGTACGGCTCCACGCCGCCGATGACGTCGTGGTCGCGCTGGCCGACCTGCCGGCCGGACCGGTGCGTCTGGCCGACGGGGCCACCGTCACGCTCCCGGGGCCGGTGCCGCGCGGGCACAAGCTCGCGGTGCGGCCCGTCCGCGCGGGCGACCCGGTGCGTAAGTACGGTCAGGTGATCGGGTACGCCGCCACGGACATCGAGCCCGGTGACCATGTGCACACGCACAACCTGGCGTATCGCCCGGTGGAGAACGCGGTGGTGTACGGCTCCCGGCGTACGCCCACGGACTACGTTCCCGAGGACCGACGCGCCACGTTCCTCGGCTATCGGCGCGCCAACGGCAAGGTCGGCACCCGCAACTATCTGGGCATCGTCTCGTCGGTGAACTGCTCGGCGACCGTGGCCAAGCTCATCGCCTCGCGCGCGGAAGCGCTGGTGGCGGAGGTTCCCGGCGTCGACGGCATCGTGCCGCTCACCCACACCGGTGGCTGCGGCACGGGCGGGCCCGGACACGAGGGCTTCGACATGCTGCAGCGCACGCTGCGCGGCTACGGCGAGCACCCTAACTTCGCCGGCTTCCTCGTGATCGGTCTCGGCTGCGAGGTCAACCAGGTCGTCTCGCTCGCCGCGGAGTGGAACGTCCCCGAGGGCGTGCCGGTGCACCTCATGACGATCCAGGAGCTCGGGGGCACCCGGCGGACGGTCGAGGAGGGTCTGCGCCTCATCGAGGAGATGCTTCCGGTGGCGGCGCAGGCGCGGCGCGAGCCGGCCCCGGTGAGCGAGCTGGTGCTGGCCATGGAGTGCGGCGGCTCGGACGGCTACTCGGGCATCACCGCCAACCCGGCGTTGGGCGTGGCCGCCGATCTGGTGGTCCGGCACGGTGGCACCGCCATGTTCGGCGAGACACCGGAGATCTACGGCGCCGAGCACATCCTGCTGGAGCGGGCGGTCAGCGACGAGGTGGCGCAGCGGCTGGTCGAGCGCATCCGGTGGTGGGAGCGGCACGTCGAGGCCGACGGCAGCTCGCTGGACAACAACCCCTCGCCCGGCAACAAGGCGGGCGGGCTGACCACGATCCTGGAGAAGTCGCTGGGCGCGATCGCCAAGGGCGGCACCACGCAGCTGTGCGACGTCGTGCGCTACGGCGAGCAACCGCGGACCCGAGGACTTGTCTATATGGACACTCCTGGTTATGACCCGGTCAACGCGACCGGGCTCGTGGCCGGCGGCGCGACCGTACTCTGCTTCACCACCGGCCGTGGCTCGGTCTTCGGCTCGCGCCCGACGCCCTGCCTCAAGCTCGCCACCAACACCGAGCTGTACCTGCGGATGACCGACGACATGGACCTCAACTGCGGCACGATCGCCGACGGGGAGGAGACGGTGGAGGAGGTGGGTCAGCGCATCTTCGAGCTGATCCTCGCCACCGCCTCCGGCCAGCGGACCCGCAGCGAGGAGCTCGGGTTCGGCCTTGAGGAGTTCGTCCCCTGGCACCTCGGCGCCACCCTGTAGGCGCCCCGCCCGCAAACCCTCTTGATCTAAGGCTTGGAGTGGTGGATAGAGATCAACTCCACTCTGCGCCCTAGATCAATGCGAACCGGGGGCGGGAATGGGAGGG
>JADGGF010000768.1 GCA_019690055.1 Micromonosporaceae bacterium | reverse complement strand
GGTGCGCCGGGGGCAGGCGGTGGTGGGGGGCGAGCCGGGTCACCACCTCTCGGCAGCGGGCCAGCCGGGCGGCCGCGACCGGGTCCCGTTCGGCCCAGCGGTGCGGGGGCGGCGGGCCGTCGGCGACCAGCGGGGTCGGCAGATCCGCATCGCTCAGGCGTCGCGCCTCGTCCAGCGCGTCGAGCCAGACCGGGGCCAGCCGGCGCACGTAGCGGCCGCCGAAGCCCTGGATGGCCAGCAGTTCCCGTTCGTTGGTCGGGTCAGCCTCGGCCGCGGCGATGATGGCTGAGTCGGCGAGCACCCGACCCGGGGCGGAGTCACGCCGCTGCGCGACCCGGTCGCGGGCGTACCACAGCGCCCTGACCCGGGCCAGCGCCCGCGCGCCGCGCACCTTGTGAATTCCGGACGTACGCCGCCACGGGTCGACCCGGGGTGGGGTCGGTCGGCCGGCGGAGGCCACCAGGTACTCGAACTCCTCGCGCGCCCACGCGAGCTTGTTCTGGGCGGTCAGCTCGGCCTCGAGCTTGTCCCGCAGGTCGATGAGCAGCTCGACGTCCAGCGCCGCGTACGACAGCCACGACGGCGGCAGTGGTCGGGTGGACCAGTCCGCGGCGGAGTGGTGCTTCTCCAGGGCGAAGCCGAGCAGCTGCTCGGTGAGCGTGGCCAGGCCGACGCGTTCCATGTTCGCCAGGCGGGCGGCGAGCTCGGTGTCGAAGAGCCGGGTCGGTACCAGGCCGAGCTCGGCCAGGCACGGCAGGTCCTGACTCGCGGCGTGCAGCACCCATTCGGCGTCGGCGATCGCCGCCGCGATCACGCTCAGGTCGTCGAACGGGATCGGGTCGATGAGGATCGTGCCCGCGCCCTCGCGGCGGAGCTGGACCAGGTAGGCCCGGTGGGTGTAGCGGTACCCCGACGCCCGCTCCGCATCGACGGCGACCGGACCGGTCCCGCGCCCGAGCAACTCGGCGGCGCGGGCAAGCCCGGCCGGCGTGTCGACCGGTTCTGGTGTACCGTCGCGCGGTGCGGTGAGGACGATGGCCGGCGATGCCGAGGCTTCGGGCGCCTGGGACTCGGCCGAAGGGCCGTCGAGGCCCGTCGCCGGAATCCGTGGCGTCTCGTCGGTCACCCCCCCACGGTACGGTTTGTTCCGCCCGTGTAAACGGGGGGTTCCCGACCGTCCGCCGCCGTTACGCCGCGATGATCCTGCGTCCACAGTCCGTTGCCGCCGGGGTCTGTCGCGATCGAGGTGAATCCGCCAAGCTGGCGAGAGCAGGCCTTCGACGAGGTTCGACGAGGAGAACCATGACCACGCCCCCGGAATCGGCCCCCGCCCCCGCCGCACCGCCGGTCCCTGGTCCTGCCACACCGGCCGTCGGCTCTGCTGTCC
>JADGGF010000103.1 GCA_019690055.1 Micromonosporaceae bacterium | reverse complement strand
ACCAGTGCTTTTCCCGCAGCTCGTAGCGCAATGCCATCGAGTCACGGCGGTCGCGGTGGTAGGTGAAGAACTCCATGCCACAAAGTCTGACCCAAACGGCAACTCGGACGCGGCGACGGGTACTACCCCTGTCACGGTCCTGGCAAGTCACAGTATGTCTGATTGATTCACGGGTGAGGCGATTGTCAAGAGTCAGGGCGAAGTCCTGTCCGGCGGTCTTCGGAGATCCCGGTAGGCGGACATCAGAACCGCGCAACTGACGCCCGACGCCTGCGAGCGTTTCCTAGCCGAAGCCGTACGGATCGGACTCGTCAACGGGCCGCTCACGACGACCGGACCTCGGTCCAGACCAGGTCCGGCCTGCGTCAGGCGGTCAGGCCCCAGTGGCTCACGAGCCCCTCGATACCACCGACCAGGCGTCTGGTGTCGCCGTCCGACCTCACCGACTCGCACGGAGGATTGACAGTGACCAGGAGGTGTACCGAGTCGCGGTAGTGCAGCACGACGTGAAATGTGTGGGTCAAGGCCATGGAGCAGGGCGTACCGATCGGAGTTCCTTCGCCAGGGTCTTCCGGCGGAGCGATCTGAGCCTCGAAGTCCGGAAGCCCATTGAAGTACGCGACCAGTTCATCGGGGTCCCCGGCCAGCTCGTACGTCGCTAGGAGAGGGTACTCCCCGGCCGCGTTGGGTTCGAAGTACCGGCACAGGGTGGCGCCTTCCGGGCCCGCCGGCACGAACTCAGCACGACTCGTCGCCGGGGTCGCACCGGCGGCAGCATCGAATGTCGCGGGGCACTCGGCCGAAACCGGCGTTCGCGGGGCGTACGCCTCGGGGCTGCGGACACCACCATCGGGCGCCGACGCTCCGGCGTCCTGCTTGCCCGACATGACCATCACGACGGCCGCGACGGAGATGAGTACGGCCGCCGCCACACCGAGTGGAACCAAGGTCGCTCGCTTCATCGGCCTTACCGTACTCATCCCGTCATCCTTCAGCTAGTGCACACAGGTCAGTGGGTGAATGGGGTCACGCCGGGCCAGTACCCGTACGGCGCGGTTGAGCGCGAGAGAGTGATCGAATCCATGTTGGTGTAGTAGATGCACTTGTAGTCCGGTACGCCGTTAGTAGTGCTGCCTGCGGTGACCATCCCCATCGCGACTACGCCGTCGCCGTCAAGGCCGTGGACCGGGCCCCCACTGTCGCCCGACAACCCTGCAGGGGTAACTTGGTCCTGCTGGCGGCAGGCCTTTCGCTGCCGGCCGAGCGTATAGGTCCCGTAGCCAGCGTAGTCGTCCGTTTTCTGCCAAGAGTAGAGGATGCCATCGGTCTTGAGGTCGCACCGCGTACCCCATATACCTGACTTGCATACCCACGAGTTCTCGACCGCAGGGCTGTAGGAGTGCACTGTCTTATGGAACGTGGTGTTGGAACTGCCGTCCCACATCCAGTACCAGCCTCGTGCGTCAATGAGCAAAAGCTCCCGGTACAGGTCTTCGTGGATCATCGCCCGTCCGATTTGTTCGCCGGCACCGTCGTAGAACCAGTCACCGGAGTTCACGCGTGTGCCGCAGTGTGAGGCGGTGAGAATGTACTCCTCGCCATTAAGAATGACCGCCCATCCGGCTGTGCAGTGACCGAAATAGCCGGTATCCCACACCGAATGCTTCATCTGCAGTACGCCGCCCGAGTTCCAAGCCGCCTCGTCGTCGTCCCGTCTGCATGGTCCTGAGCAGGTTAGTTCGACGGGGGCAGTGTCGTTCTCGGTCTTGAACTCCACTGGCACCGTCACCCCGGCAGCGGCGACCGCGCTGGCCGCCCGGACGAGCGCACCACCCGACTCCTTCTCCTTAACAGTCGACACGTCAGATGGTAGCCGCGAGACAATAAGTCCACGCCCATCGACGGGGATACCTATGTAGTTAATGTCATTGACGGCCGAGGCCGCCGCCCATATCCGCTGGGTCTCGGACTCCAGCTCCAAAAGTGAGTAGGTAGCTGGTCTGACCTCCACCTTTCCGTAGGCCCGGGCCTTGGTTAGGGCAGCCGACATGCTCTTCGGAAGCGTGCCCTTCCAATACAGGACGAGGGTGTCACCCTCGAACGCCATCCCGGCCATACCGCTGTCGGCAAGCTTGCCCTCGGTCTCCGTCAACACCTGGACGGCCGGGTAGAGCTTCTCCTGTATTCTCATCTCGCGAAGCACTGTCTCGGTCAGTCCCACAGCGTCGGAAAGTGCCCACTCTGTGGGCTCAGCAGCCGGCTCCGTGCCTCTAGCCGCCTGAGCCGCGTCCGGCGTAACGGCAAGCGCTCCAGCAATCAGAACGGCTGTGGCTCCGGTAGCCACCGTGCGACGGGTACGGGACCGTCGAAGGGTCGTTGGCACTCTCGGTCTCCTCGCCAAGTCTTGGACGGGTGGGCTTCGGTGCATTGGCGGCATCGAACCATCGAGAGACAAACACCTCCCGATCGTTCAACTCCCACCACGATAGCCCAGGCCGCGCGGTTGTGCTGCCCCCGCGCCTGCTGGCCAGGCACGCTACGCTAAGGGCCGAGGCCCATACCCGTGGTCGAGCGCCAGGTGCGAAGTGCAGCTTCCCGAGTAGTCAACGCCACGCGTGCTCTGTCAGCTCGTGGCTCGCTTTACTGCTGGTCGTACCCGCCGCAGAGGTCGTAGGCCCCGCGATCAGCACGCGCACATCTGTCTCGGATCTTCGCGACCCCTATTCGCGACACCACGTTACGCGTCCACGGCGCCGGCCTTGTTGATCGTTCGGGGCGATGGTGTGCTGGTTCAGGACGTGGGAGACCCGTAGGGGACGGTACGCGGAGCCGGACGGCTCAGTGCGGGAAGGAGGTCTTGGCGGGCGCGGCGAGTTCGTCGAGGTGGCCGCGGATGAAGTCAAGGTTGCGGTCGGCGAGGTGATCGAAGCGCTGCGGCACGTTCGAGCCGGGCGTCAGCGATCGCAGCGCGGTGTCCGGGTCGAGCCGGGCGCTGACCCAACCTTCGTGCGACGCGGCGCGGGCGACCACCTCTCCCACGGGCGTCACAATCATCGAGTTGCCGAAGTAGATGCTCCCGCCCGGGTCGGTCCCGGTCGCGTTGGCGCCGATCACGTAGACGTGGTTGTCGTACGCCCGGGCCCGGTTGGTCAGCTCCCAGATGTCGGCCGAGCGCAGCAGGGCCGAGGGCCGGCAGATCACCTCGGCCCCGCGGATCGCGTTCACCCGGGCCAGCTCCGGGTAGTCACCATCGAAGCAGATCATCAGGCCGATCGATGCGAGCGGGGTGCGCACCACGGTGGCGCCGTTCCCCGGGGTCACCCATCCGCCGCCGGCGACTCCCTCCCCGCTGAACAGGTGCGTCTTGCGGTACGTGCCGAGGACCTGTCCGGTCGGCCCGATCAGGGCCGCCGTGTTGTACACCGTGCCCGGCTGTGTCCCCCGCTCGTACGTGCCGAAGACCACGTGCACCCCGAGCCGGGCGGCGATGCGGCTGATCGGCAGGGTGACGTCCCCGGGGATGATGTCGACGAGCTCCCACAGTTCGTCGGCGGATACGCCGGGGACGAAGCCGGTCGAGGCGGTCTCGGGCAGGACGACCAACTCCGCGCCGGTCGCCTCCACGCAGCGCTCCACCATCGCCACGCACTTGTCCACGTTGGACCGGATGGTCTCCGCGGTCAACGGCCCCGGCACCGGAGCCACCTGCACCGCCGCCGCTGTGAACGCCCGCATCGCTCCCCCTCCCAGCTGACCCCGATGTCAGGAAGGACGCCTTGTTGTGCAGTACGCGTCAGGAGGGCGTCCTTCCTGACACGACCCGCACCGTCACCAGCCTGCCACGAGCGCGCCGATGAGGACACCGAGCAGTGCGATCCCGGCCCCGAACGCGGTCGCGATGAGCAGCTCCCGGATCCGCTGCCGGGCCGGGTCGGGCGCGGCCGCGGGTCGGGTCCAGACCGCGCGACCCGAGGCGCCGGCCGGAGCCGCCGTCGGCTCGGCCTGGGCGCCGGGCTCGGCGGTGGCCGTGACCGCGGCACCGGAGGGTACGGCGGCGGACCCCGACTCCCCGGCCGACCCAGCCGGGGTCACCGGCAACGGGGCCAGCCCGGGCGCCGCCGCAGAGTCGGTCGACGCGGCAGCTTCCGGCGACACCGCCGACGCGGACGGCTCCGCGCGCCCGGCGGCCGCGGCGGCCAGCTCGCGATCGACCGCGGCGAAGAACTCCCCGGCGGTGCGTCGCGCGACCCCGGCGAGCATCCGTTGGCCGACGCCGCCGATCATTCCGCCGACCGTGGCGTCGGCCGCGTAGTGCACCTCGGTGCCCCCGCCGGGGCTGGCCACCAGCCGTACGTGGGCCACCGCGTCGACCGTGCCGGGCGACCCGGCGCCGGAGGCGTGCAGGGTAAACGAGTCGGGCGCGGACTGGTCGGTCAGCCGCACCTGCCCCTCGAAGAGCCCCGTGATCGCGCCGACCCCGGCCACCATCGTCGCCGCGTACCGGTCGGGTCCGACGAGCTCCAGCCGCTGGCAGCCCGGCAGCGTCCGGACCAGGATCGCCGGGTCGGTCAGCGCGGCGTAGACGTCGCGGACCGGATGCCCGATGGTGGCCGTACCGGAGAGCTTCATGACGGTCCCTCCCCACGAGAGCGACGACGAAGTCCGATGTCCTCGCCCGCGGCCAGGCGCCGGCGCAGGTCGAACAGCTCGGCCGGCGAGATCGGCATCCGGTCGATCCGGATCCCCTCGGCGTCCTCGATCGCGGCGGCGAGCACCGCGTGCCCCGGGATGACGCCGGCCTCACCGACTCCCTTGACCCCCAACGGATTCAGCGGCGACGGCGACGTCACGTGGTCGATCTCGACGGTCGGCACCTCGGAGGCGTACGGCATCAGGAAGTCCATGAACGACGCGTTGACCAGCTGCCCGGACTCGTCGTAGACGATGCGCTCGTACAGCGCTCCGCCGACCCCCTGGGCGACTCCGCCGTGCACCTGCCCCTCGACGATCATCGGATTGATGACCGTGCCGCAATCGTGCACCACGCAGTAGCGCAGCACCCGGATCTCGGCCGTCTCCGGGTCGGTCTCCACCACGGCCGCGTGGACGCCGTTGGCGAAGGTCGAGCGGACGGGCGAATACCAGGCGGTCGCCTCCAGCCCGGGCTCCTCCCCCTCCGGCACCGGTGGGCCGTCGGTGGCGGGGACAGCGAACTGGGTGGCCCGCTTGGCCTCCTCGTCGAAGGCGTACCGCAGCGGGTTGGCGAGCACGGCCACGGTGGCGAGCGGGATCGACGGACCGTCCGGGAAGCCGCGCACGGATACCACGCCGTCCACAATGGTCAGTTCCGACTCGTCGGCGGCCAGCGCGGCGGCGGCGATCCGCAACGCCTTCGCCCGCACCTTCCGGGCGGCCAGCGCCACCGCGTTGCCGCTCATCACCGCCGCCCGGGAGGCGAAGGTCCCGACGCCGTACTTGAACCGTCGCGTGTCGCCCGTGGTGACCGTCACCCGGTCGACCGGCACCCCCAGCTCCTGGGCGGCGATCTGCGCGAAGACGGTCGCGTGCCCCTGCCCCTGGGTGGTGAGCCCGGTCGCCACCACGACGTCCCCGGTGGTCTCGACCCGTACGTACGCCCCCTCGTACGGCCCGACGCCGGTGCCCTCCACATAGGTCGCCAGCCCGATGCCGACCCGGCGGCCCTCGGCCTGCGCCTGCGCCCGGACCGCCGCGAACCCCTCCCAGTCGACGAGGTCCAGCGCGGCGCGCAGCGACCGGGGGAAGTCGCCCGTGTCGTAGATGAGCGGCCGACCATCCTGGAAGATCAGCCCCTGGTCGTACGGCATCTCCTCGGGCCGGATCATGTTGGTCAGCCGCACCTGCGCCCGGTCGAGTCCACAGTGGTCGGCCACCGCGTCCATGACCCGCTCCATCACGAAGCAGGCGTGCACCCGCCCGGCCCCCCGGTACGGCGTCACCATCACGGTGTTGGTGTAGAGGGAGTGGAACTCGACCCGGTAGGCGCCGACCTTGTACGGCCCCAGCAACTGGGTCGAGGTGATGATCGGCACGATGATCCCGTACGGCGTGTAGGCGCCGTTGTCGTGCCAGAACCGCACGTCCAGGCCGAGGATCCGTCCCTCGTCGTCGAACCCCACCCGCACCGTGTGCTTCTGGGCCCGCTCGTGCGCCGAGGAGATGAAGTGCTCGCGCCGGTCCTCGACCCACTTCACCTCGCGCCGCAGCCGGATGGCCGCCCACGGCACGAGCACCTCCTCGGGCCAGGGATGCACGATCTTCACGCCGAACCCGCCGCCGACGTCCGGGGTGACGACCTCCACCCGGTCGACCGGCAGGCTCAGCTTGGCGGCCAGCGCGAACCGTACGGATGTGGATGTCTGAGTGGACGTGTAGACCCGCAGGGACCGGTCGTCGGCGTCCCACCGGGCGTAGACCCCCTTGCCCTCCAGCGGGGTCGAGGCCGACCGCTCGACGTGCAGGTCGAGCGTCAACGACCGCGGCGCGGCCGCGATCGCCGCCTGGGCGTCGCCGACCTCCTGCACCAGGTGGGCCGCCACGTTGTCGGGCACATCGGGGTGCACCGCGTGCTCCGCCGCGACGGCCGCGTCGATCCCGATCACCGCCGGCAGGGGTTCCCACTCGACCCGGATGAGCGACACCGCGTCCTCGGCGGTGTACCGGTCGGTGGCGACCACCATGGCGACCGGCTCGCCGACGTGGCGGACGACATCCTTGGCCAGCGGGTACGCGGTCCGCGGCGCGTGCAGGGCCGGGTGCGGGATCAGCAGCGGCAGCGGCTCGGCCACCCGCCCGTCGAGGTCTTCGTACGTGTAGATGGCCACGACGCCCTCGACATCCAGGGCCGCGTCGATGTCGATGTCCACGATGCGGGCGTGGGCGTGCGGGCTGCGCAGGAACGCCGCCGCCAGCGCCTCGTGGCCCAGGTCGTCGAGGTAACGCCCCTCGCCCGCGGCCAGCCGCCGGTCCTCCTTGCGCAGGATCGGCGCCCCGAACGGCCCGGGCGCCACCGTGGGTTCCGCCACGGCCGGCGCGTCGGATTCTGCCGGACGTACGGGTGCGACCGTCATGCCTCACCGTCCACAGTCACCGGTCCGTTCCCGTTCGTGGAACCTGGCTCGCGGAGGTGCCCTGCTCCCCCGTCGGCGGCCCGGATCAGCTCGGCCGCCCGCAGCACGGACTTCACGATGTTCTGGTATCCGGTGCACCGGCACAGGTTGCCGCCGATCGCCTCCCGCGCCTGTTCCTCGGTGGGGTCCGGGTTCTCGGCCAGGAACGCGGTCACGGTCGTCACGAAGCCCGGGGTGCAGAAGCCGCACTGCAGGCCGTGGCACTCCATGAACGCCCGCTGCACCGGACCCAACCCACCATCGGGCCCCCGGCATCCCTCCATCGTGGTCACCGACTGACCGTCCACAGTGACCGCGAGCAGGAGGCACGACCGTACGGGCTCGCCATCCAGCAGCACCGTACAGGCCCCGCACACCCCGTGCTCGCAGCCGACATGGGTCCCGGTCAGCTTCAGGTCGTGACGCAGGCAGTCGGAGAGCAGCCGCCGCGCCGGAACGCGGACCGTGTACGGCACCCTGTTGACCCGCAGCGTGATGTCGAACAGGTCCCCGGCGGCCGGGACGGTCCCCCTGTCGGCCGTCCCGGAATCGCCCGGCGTCACGGCAGTGGCGCCGACGAGGCGCGTGTCGGGTTCAGGCGTCACCGCTAGCCTCCCTCGCCCGGGCCAGCGCAACCTCCCCGGCCCGCCGGGTGAGCACCCCGACGAGGTGGCGCCGGTAGGCCGCGCTCGCGTGGATGTCGTCGTCGGGCTCCACCTGCGACTGGGCCAGCCGACCGGCGTCCTCCCAATCCACTGTGGAGCCGTGTACCGCGTCGGTGAGGTCCACGAGCACCGGAGTGGGTCCGACCGACAGGTACGCCGCCCGGGCCGAGGCGACCTGGCCGTCGCCGTCGAGGGCCACCTGCAGCGCCACCCCGACCAGCGCGTAGTCCCCGGCCCGGCGGGAGACCTCCCGGAACGCGCTGCCCGACCGGGCCGGTGGCCGGGGGAACGTGGCCGCCACCGCCAGCTCGCCCGGGGCGAGGGCGGACTGCAGCGGCCCGACGAAGAACTGCTCGGCCGGGACGGTTCGGGTGCCGTGCACCGAGGCGAGCTCGACGGAACCACCGCACAGCAGCAGCACGGCCGGCAGCTCGGCGGCCGGGTCGGCATGGACGAGGCTGCCCACGGTCGTGCCGCGGTTGCGAATCGTCGGGTGGGCCACGTACCGGGTCGCCTCGGCCAGCAGCGGCGGTATCGATGCCTCGGCGGCGTCGGCCATCGATGTTCCCGTGGTCGACGTCGATGGGGTGCGCCGGGCCAGCCGGGCGTGCCGTACCAGCGCCCCCACCCGCACGGCCTGCTCATCTTCGTCGAGACGGTCGAGCTCGGCGCCGAGCCGGTTGATGTCGACGAGCACCTTCGGCGCCGCCAGCCGCATGTTCAGGAGAGGGATCAGGCTCTGGCCACCGGCGAGCACCTTGGCGTCCGGGCCGTACCGGGCGAGCACGGACAGCGCCTCGGCCACGGTCTGCGGCCGGTGGTAGCCGAAGCTGGGTGGCTTCACCATCCCCCCTCTCGGTAAAGAGCCTCCGGCTCGCGCCCCCTCGCTCTGAGCGAAGAGCCTGGCTGCCCGGGTGAGGAGCCGTCGGCTCACGCCCGTCGAAGTAGACCATCATGCACCACGATGGACGGTGGCGCGCAAGGGTCAGGCCCCGGTCATGTGACGCACCCGCAGGGCCAGCGACAGGTCCAGGCGCAGCTGCGGGCTGGTGGTGAACGGACCGACGATGCGTTCCAGCTTGTCGATGCGGTACCGCAGCGTGTTGTAGTGGAAGTGCAGCCGACGGGCGGACTCGGCGACGTTTCCGTTGGTGTCCAGCAATGTCTCCAACGTGTGACGCAGATCGGCCGCCTCAGCCGTGTCCTCGGCCAGCTCGCCCAGCACGTCGGTGACGAAGCCGCGCAGCTCCGCGCCGTCCGGGATCAGGGCGAGCAGCCGGTAGGCACCCAACTGGTCGAATGTGGATCGCGCGCCCGGGCCCTGGACCCGCCGGCCTATTCGGACGGCGGTGCGCGCCTGTTCGTACGCTCGCGGCAGCTCGGCCGGTCCGGGGATGATGCGGGAGAGCCCGAGCGAAAACGACAGCCGGCCGCCGCCACGGTCACCGGCGACCTGCCGGTCCAGCTCGGCGAGCAGCCCGGCGAGGTCGCCGTTGGCGGGTGCCCCGAGCAGCACGACCACTTCCGTGTGGAAGCTCGCCACGGGCGCTCCCGGGTCGCGGGTGCGCAGCACGGTCTGCCAGGCGGCGGCGAAGCGTTCCTGCACCGGGCGTAGCTCCAGGCCCGACAAGGACTCGGCGACCTGCCCGGGGTCGAGCTCGGCCACGGCGACCACCATGGGCCGGTCGACGTCCCAGCCGAGGCCGGAGGCGTGGTGCACGGCCTGGGGCAGGTTCGGTACCCGGCCCGTGACGAGGTCGCGCAGGAAGTCGGCCCGGTACTTGTCCTCGACCGCGGCCACGGCCAGACCCTTGGTGATCGCGAGGGCGGCCACGGTGGCGGCCCGTTCCAGGCAGTACCGGTCGGCGTCGGTGGCCGGCTGCGCGAAGAATGCGACGATGCGACCGTGATCAATGCGGCCGGCGACGATCGGGACGACCGCGCAGTGCGTCGCCTCCCCCGGACGCCCGGCGGCCAGGGTCGAGCGTGGTCCCGGCCAGCCGGACGCTTCCCGGGCCTCCACCCGGAACCGGCCCGACCGATCGAACAGGGGCGAGTCCAGCGCTCGCCGGGCCGCCTCCTCGTCCCCCGCCTGGGCCACGACCCGCCCGTCCGGGGTGGTGATGAACACCGGACCGTGCAGGATCGCGGCGACCTCCTCGGCGAGATCGTCCAGGTCACCGCCCTCGAGCACGACCGAGAGCAGCGCCCGGTGCACCTCCTCGCTGCGGGCGGCGAGCGCGGCCTGCCGGTTGAGCAGCGTGCCGATCACCTCGTTGAGAACATCGTCGAAGCCGACCTCCAGCGGGAACTCGATGACCGGGAAGCCGCGCCGATCGGCCTCGGCCAGCACCTCGGCCGGAATCTCGTCGATGTACCGGTGGAGCTTGATGGCGAGGGCGGCCAGGCCGCGGTCGTCCAGTTCGCCAACCAGCCGGGCCAGGGCGGCCGGGTCGTCGCGCAACGGATATCCCGTGGTGAGCAGCAACTCGTGCGGCTTCACCCACGGCAGGATGTCCGGCACCTCCATGACATTGAGCTTGGTCACCAGACGGTCGAGGCCGGCCGCGCCGGCGAGCACCCGCGCCTGGGCCAGGCACGGCGCCGCCAGCACCTCCCCTACGGTCAGGCCGACCGGCGGACGCTCGGCACCGCCTGGGCCAGGTGTCTGGTTCGTCGGTGCCGTCACTGAGCCGGATGTCCGGCCCGTCTCCCCGTCCGCTGAGCCGGATGTCCGGCCGCTCTCCGCGTCCGCTGAGCCAGATGTCCGCCTCGCGCGCGGAGCCGCGTGAGCCGCCGAGGCCGATTCCCCGCCTCCGTTCGCCGCTGAGGTGGATGCTCGGCTTGCACGCTTCACCGCTGAGCCAGCCGCTTGGCTCGGAAGCTTCGTCGCTGAATCAGAGCTTCGGCTTGCGGGCGTCGCCACCGAGCCAGATGTTCGGCTCGCAAGGTTCGCCGCCGAGCCAGACGTTCGGCTCGCAAGCTTCGCCGCCGAGCCAGACGTTCGGCTCGCAACCTTCGCCGCCGAGCCAGACGTTCGGCTCGCAACC
>JADGGF010000102.1 GCA_019690055.1 Micromonosporaceae bacterium | reverse complement strand
TACGCATCACCGGCAAGCGGGCCCGCTACGCCGTCGAGGCGGTCGCCGCCGTTCTCGGCGGCGAGGCCAGCGCGCTCGCCAGCGCCCTGGGCACGGTGCAGGAACTGCTCGGCGAGCACCAGGACGCGGCGGTCGCGGCCCAGACGTGGCTCGCCATCGCCAACGCCGACCCGGACGACCACGTGCTCGCCACAACCGCGGGCCGGCTGTTCGAGCGGGAACGGGCGGCGGTTCGGGCGGCTCGAGCTGCGTTTCCCGCCGCCTGGCGGGCGGCATCTCGGCGCAGACTGACGGAGTGGATGCGGTAGCTGACCGTTCCGGCCAAGGTCTCCGCCGGGGTCCCGTTCGGGCCGCGGGCGGACTCGTCGCGCACGACGGGCGGGTCCTGCTCGTGCACCGGCCCCGCTTCGACGACTGGTCGCTGCCCAAGGGCAAGCTCCAGCCGGGCGAGCACCCGCTGGTCGCCGCGGTACGCGAGGTGCACGAGGAGACCATGGTCCACGGCGTGCCGGGCGTCCGCCTGCCGTCGGTGACCTACCAGGTCCGGTCGGGCCAGTCCCATGTGGACAAGATCGTGGACTGGTGGGCGATGACGGTCGCCGACGCGGGCCCGTTCGTGCCGAGCGACGAGGTGGACGACGTCGCCTGGCTGTCCGTGCCGCGCGCACTGGAGGTGGTGACGTACGAGCGCGACCGGACGGTGCTCGAGGCGTACGCCGAGCTGCCCGCCGTGGCCCGACCGGTCGTGGTCGTGCGCCACGCGAGCGCCGACGACCACCCCGCCTGGTCCGGCCCGCCGGACGAGCGCCCGCTCGACGCCCGAGGCCGAGCACAGGCAGCCGGCCTGGCCGAGCTGTTACGGGTCCTGCGACCGGGGCGGTTGGTCAGCGCGCCGGCGCTGTGCTGCCGGCAGACCCTGACCGAGCTCGCCCGAACGCTCGACCTCGATCTGGAAATAGAGGAAGACATCACCGAGGGCGCCGACCCCGTCATCGTCGTCGCGGCGCTGCGCCGCCTCGTCAACGACCGTTCGGCGAGTGTCGTGTGCGGCGGTGACGCGCTGGCCGCCGCGCTCGCCACCCTGACCGGCGGTGCCGTTCCCACGCCGGACCGGAGACTCGCCCCGGCCGATGGGGTCGTCCTCTCGTTCAGCGGCGCCACGCTGGTCGCCGCCGACCCGGTCACGCTGGGCGGGCCCTGACGTCGGGCGGGCCCTGACGCCAGGCAGCGCCGGCCACCCAGGGGTGACCGGCGCGCGCTGAGTGGTGACGCCTACCGGCTGGCCTTGCGGGCCGGGGCAGCCTTCTTGGCCGCGGTGGCCTTCACGGCCTTGGTCGCCTTGGTGGGCGCGACCTTCTTGACCGTGGTCTTGGCAGCCTTGGCGGCCTTCGTTGCCTTGGGCACCCGCCCGGCGGCGACGAGCTCCTTGAAGCCCGTGCCCGGCCGGAACGCCGGCACCGACGTCTTCTTCACCTTCACGGCCTCACCGGTCCGCGGGTTGCGCGCGGTGCGGGCCGCGCGAACGCGCTTCTCGAAAACCCCGAAGCCGGTGATCGAGACCTTCTCGCCCTTGGTCACCGCGTTCTGGATTTCCGTCAGGACGGCGTCGAGCGCCGCCGTCGCCGCTTTCCGGTCGCCGAGGCGATCGGTGAGTGCTTCGATGAGCTCGGCCTTGTTCACGAGTCATTCCTCCCATGGCGGTCATCGCTGCCGTTCGACAACAGCGCCTCGGCAAGCTGGCATGCCGAGCATGCGACAATTCTGCGCGCACAGTAGCCCCCGCGCTATGGCTACACAACATCCGTGCCCCGCGCGTGTCGGAGGTTTCCTGCCCCGCCAAGGGTTTGGCGCCGGTGGCCGGAGAATGCCGGCCTGTGGCAAGCGATCCGGCCACCGGCGCAGAACTAGCGCACAGCCGGCTTGAAGGACGGGCGGGTCGCCTCAAACGCGGCAATCTCGTCAGCGTGGCGCAGCGTGAGCCCGATGTCGTCGAGCCCTTCCATCAGGCGCCACCGGCTGTGGTCGTCCAGCGCGAACTCGTGCTCCAGGTCCGGACCGCGCACCACGCGGGCGACGAGGTCGACGGTCAGCTCGGTGCCCGGCCGCTCCTCCAGCAGAACCCACAGCTCCTGGACCACCTTCTCCGGCAACGTCACCGGCAGCAGGCCACCCTTGAGTGCGTTGTTGCGGAAGATGTCGCCGAAGGACGGCGCGATGACCGCCCGGAACCCGTAGTCCTGCAACGCCCAGACCGCGTGCTCCCGGGAGGAGCCCACGCCGAACCGCGATCCGGCCACGAGAATCGACGCCTTCGCATAGGCAGGGTCGTTGAGGACGAACGACGGGTCGGCCCGCCAGGCGTTGAACAGGCCGTCCTCGAAGCCGGTCCGGGTGACCCGCTTGAGGTACTCGGCCGGGATGATCTGGTCCGTGTCGACGTCGGAGCGGCGCAGGGGGGCCGCCACTCCGGTGTGGACGGTGAACTTCTCCATGGCGACGCCCTTCAGTTCAGGTCGGCCGGGGACGCGAGCCGACCCACCACCGCCGTGGCGGCGGCGACGGGGGGTGAGACGAGGTGGGTGCGGCCACCCCGACCCTGCCGGCCCTCGAAGTTGCGGTTGGATGTCGATGCGGAGCGCTGGCCCGGCTTGAGCGTGTCGGGGTTCATACCCAGGCACATGGAGCAGCCCGCGTAGCGCCACTCGGCGCCGGCCTCGATGAACACCTTGTCCAGGCCCTCCGCCTCGGCCGCCGCCCGTACCTTCGCCGAGCCGGGCACCACCAGCATCCGTACGCCGTCGGCGACCTTGCGACCGCGCAGGACCTCGGCGGCCGCGCGCAGGTCGTCCAGCCGACCGTTGGTGCACGAACCGAGGAAGACGACGTCGACGCTGATGTCGCGCATCCGGGTGCCGGGCCTGAGGTCCATGTAGGCCAGGGCCCGCTCCGCGGCCGCGGCCTCGGTCGGGTCGCTGAACTCCTCGGGGGACGGCACCACGCCGTCCAGCGGCACGCCCTGGCCGGGGTTCGTGCCCCAGGTGACGAACGGCGTCACCGCGGTGCCGTCGAGCACGATCTCCTTGTCGAAGACCGCGCCCTCGTCCGTGCGCAGGGTGCGCCAGTACTCCAGCGCCGCGTCCCAGTCAGCCCCGGCCGGCGCGAACGGCCGCCCCTTCAGGTAGGCGAAGGTCGTCTCGTCCGGGGCGATCAGCCCGGCCCGCGCCCCCCACTCGATCGACATATTGGAGATGGTCATACGCCCCTCCATGGAGAGGCTCTCGATGACCGGCCCCCGGTACTCGACGATGTGGCCCACGCCGGCGCCGGTGCCCACCTGCGCGATGAGCGCGAGCACCACGTCCTTGGCGGTCACTCCGGGCTGCAGCTCGCCGGTGATGGTGACGGCCATGGTCTTGGGGCGGGCCTGCGGCAGCGTCTGGGTGGCCAGAACGTGCTCCACCTCGCTGGTGCCGATACCGAAGGCGAGCGCCCCGAAGGCGCCGTGGGTCGCGGTGTGCGAGTCGCCGCAGACGATCGTCATGCCGGGCTGGGTGAGACCCAACTGGGGCCCGATCACGTGCACGATGCCCTGCTCGGCGTCGCCCAGGGGGTGCAGCCGGATACCGAACTCCTCGCAGTTGCGGCGCAGCGTCTCGACCTGCGTCCGCGAGATGGGATCGGCGATCGTGAGGAGGTTGTCAGTCGGCGTGTTGTGGTCCTCGGTGGCGAGGGTGAGGTCGGGCCGGCGAACCTTGCGGCCGGCCAGGCGCAGGCCGTCGAAGGCCTGCGGGCTCGTCACCTCGTGCACCAGGTGAAGGTCGATGTACAGCAGATCCGGCTCACCGTCGGCCCGGCGCACGACGTGCGCGTCCCAGACCTTCTCGGCGAGCGTCTTCGGGGCTGCGCCCGCCCCGTCGGGTGCCCCGGCCCGCACCTTCGCGTCACCCGGGGCTGTGTTGGACGTGTCTCCCACCATCTGGACATCCTACAATCTGGGAGGTAGGTTTCAGGACGTGGGACACAGTATGAGCGGAGTGGGCGTCCTGGACAAGGCGGTCGCCATTCTCAGTGCCTGTGTCGACGGCGCCAGCCTGGCCGAACTTGTGGAACGGACAAAGCTGCCGCGGGCCACCGCCCACCGACTCGCGCAAGCGCTGGAGATCCATCGGCTGTTGGTCCGCGATGCCCACGGTCGATGGCGTCCCGGCCCTCGCCTCAGTGAGCTCGCCAACGCCGCACCCGATGTGCTGCTCACCGCGGCCGGCCCGGTGCTGGCGGCGCTGCGCGACGCCACCGGCGAGAGCGCCCAGCTCTATCTACGCCGCGCTGATGAGCGCGTCTGTGTCGCCGCCGCCGAGCGTACCAGCGGGTTACGGGACACGGTGCCGGTCGGCGCAGTGCTCTCCATGCTCGCGGGCTCGGCCGCCCAGGTCCTGTTGGCCTGGGAGCCGCCCGAGGCGGTCATGCCGCTGCTTCCTCGCTGCAAGTTCACCGGCCGGACGCTGGCCGAGGTGCGCCGGCGCGGCTGGGCGCAAAGCGTCGCCGAGCGGGAACCCGGGGTCGCGAGCGTCTCGGCGCCGGTCCGCGACCGCACCGGGCGGGTCATCGCCGCGATCAGCGTCTCCGGCCCGATCGAGCGGCTCGGTCGCCGTCCCGGCGACCGGCTGGCCATGGCGGTGGTCCGGGCCGGTCAGCGCCTGTCCGGCCTGTGACCCCACAACCACCTGACGTACGGTTCTGAGGCCGTACGGCTCCGCGATGAACGAGCCGTACGGCTCCGCGATGTGGGCGTCCGAGCGGCCGTGCTCGGGACAGTCCCGCAATGTGGGCGCTCAGGACGACAGGGCGGCCCGGGTCACCTGGGAGAGCCGGTCACGGAACTGCTTCTCGTCGGGGTGCACGTGCACGCCGCCGAAGCCGATGCGCTCGTGCCGCACGTCGGTGATCACGAAGTCGGTGATGTCCAGCAGCCACCGCCGGTACGCGAGAGCGTCGGCATCCTCGGCCTTGGTGCGCAGGATGGTCATCGCGGTCTGCGCGTAGCCGATCACCAGTTCCCGCCCCTCCGGGGTGGTCGGGTCGACACCCGACGCCTTCGGATCGTCGTCGTAGACCTTGACCGCCGTCGCCGCAAGCTCGGCGACGAGCGGGTTGTCCATGGTGCGGCCGTTGGCCACGGCGAGCAGGCCGTTGTCGAGCTTCTGCTGGTTGCGGGTGGCCCCGTCGTCGTGGACCGTACTGGCCGCCCCGACCAACCATCGGGGCAGACGCACCAGCAGGTTGCGCTCCTCAGCTGTGAACTCCGACCTCGCTGTCACATCACCCTCGATCTCGCTCTGCGGTGACGAACGTCTGCCGAGAGGGTATCGGACATTCCCGGTCGAACGAACACCTGGCGCTGCGTGGCGACGATCCGCAACCAAACATTTGTATCCAGCCCAGTGAGAGCGGTCGTGGGTCACCGCGATGGACGGTTCGCTGTTCAGCCAGCGCCAGCGCCGGGCGCCGTCCCAGCCGCGCCAGTCACGCCGGTTCCACGGTCGCATGGTGAGCGGCTGGCGACGGGCCCCACGAGCGCATTACGACCTCGGGCACCGCCTCGGCCCGGGCAACGAACCCCGACAACACAACACCCCAGGTCTCCGAAGCGACCTAGGGTTTCGGGTCTGTAGCCCCGACCGGATTCGAACCGGCGCTACCGCCTTGAGAGGGCGGCGTCCTAGGCCGCTAGACGACGGGGCCCTAGAACAGGTGGTGCCTGTAAGCGGGTCTCATGATGACACAGACCCCGCGCCGTGGCCGGAGGGGGGTCGGCCGAACACGAAACCAGCCGCCGATGCGTGAACCAAGCGGCCCGGCTGGCCGCGGCAACGATCATCGGTGGCTGGGGTACCAGGACTCGAACCTAGACTAGCGGAGCCAGAATCCGCCGGGCTGCCAATTACCCCATACCCCATCGACGCCAACCGGCTCACCGGCGGCATCGGCCAGATACTTTACCTCACTCGCGGCAAGATCCCAAACCGATTCGGCCGGCCTTACTCCAGGTCGACCACGGGGTTGGCGATCTCCCCGATCCCCTCGATGCGCACCACGCACGTGTCCCCGGCCACGAGCGGACCCACGCCGGCGGGCGTGCCGGTGAGGATCACGTCGCCGGGCAGCAGGGTCATCACGTGTGACACATATGACACGAGTGTCGGCACGTCGAAGACGAGGTCGCGGGTCCGGCCGAGCTGGCGGACCTCCTCGTTCACCTCGCACCGGATCTCGAGGTCGCTCGGATCCAGCTCGGTCTGGATCCACGGCCCCAGCGGGCAGAACGAGTCGAACCCCTTGGCCCGGGTGAACTGCACGTCGCGGCGCTGCAGGTCCCGCGCGGTGACGTCGTTGGCCACCGTGTAGCCGAAGACCGCCTTCATCGCGTTGGCCCGGTCCACCCGGCGGGCGCCCGTGGCCCCGATCACCACGGCCAGCTCGGCCTCGTGCTCGACCCGCTGCGACTGTGGCGGCCGGCGGATGGGGTCGCGCGGACCGATGATGGACGACGACGGCTTGAGGAAGATCAGCGGTTCCGGCGGAACCTCGTTGCCGAGCTCGGCGGCGTGGTCGGCGTAGTTGCGCCCGATGCCGATGACCTTGCTCGGCAGGATTGGCGAGAGCAGCCGGACGTCGGCCAACGCCCAGCGTTCCCCGGTGAACGTGATCGTGCCGAAGGGATGCCCTTCGATCTCCGCCACGGTCAGGCCGGCCGGGTCCTCCGACGAGCCCTCGACGACACCGAACGACATTCCCTTGGTGTGGGCGAAACGAGCGATACGCACACGGCCAATCTAGGCGCGACCGTGAGCGCGACCCGAGCCAGGGCACCCGGACGCCCCGACCGGGACGGACGCAAAAGGGGGCCGGTGCCGTCAGGCGGGCCAGACCACCTCGTCGAGGAAGCGTTCGGCGGCGGCGGTGACCTCGCCGAGAACCGTGGCGGAGGCGGTGAGCCCGGCCGGCACGGTCAGCATGTGGTCGGCGTCGGGGATCTCACAGACGTACGGGGTCAACGACCGGGCGAGGGACCCGTCCCAGGCGCCGGTGTCCGCGGTGCCGCCGATGAGTAGGAAGGGGGCCGTGCTCGCCCGCAGCGACGCCACCACCAACTCGTCGAGCAGTAACGGCGTGTACCAGATCGCCGGCAGGCCACGCTGTGCGGCGAGGTCGGCGGCGTAGGAACCGAGCGACTTGCCGATGAGCACCGGACGGCCGCCGAGCCGGTCGAGCACCGGCGCCACCTGGTCGCGTACCCAGGCGTGGCGAGCCGCCGACGAAGCGGACGGGTCGAGTGACTCCGCCGCGTTCCAGTCGATCGGCTCCACCGCGCCGCCGCGGGCCAGCACCGCCTTGCCGGCATAGAACAGCAACGGCTGGCACGGCCCGAACAACCGACCCGGAATGATCACCGTGCTTCGAGTCATGATCCCCGAGCCTACGGGATCACAGCCGGCGGTCGGTGGCCTCGTCGGGCACTCCGTCGAAGTACTTCTGCAGCACGGCGGCGAAGACCGGCTCGGTCGGGTCCGCCCGATGGAACAGCGTCATCGACGAACGCAGCTTCATCGCGTCAATCGGTCCCAGGATCTGGTCGGCCGTCTTCCCACTGACATCGGCCACGGCCTGAGCGCACTCGCGCAGCCGCGGTCCGAGCACCGGGTGCGCCAGGTACGCCCGCGCCTCGTCCAGTGACCGGATGGCGTACCGCTGCGACATCAGGCTGAACCCGAGCCCGGCGAACTGCGGGAAGATGAACCACATCCAGTGGCCGGTCTTGCGACCCCGCCGGAGCTCGGCGAGAGCGCTCGCGTAGACGCCCTCCTGGGCCGCCACGAACCGGGCCAGGTCGTACGGATCGGCCGCGCCCGCCGACTCAGCCGGGTCGCTCATGCCGGAGTCCCCACTTCGGACAGTGCGCGCGGTGACCCGCCCTCCGCTGCGGCCAGCTCGAGCAGCCGATCGCACTCGGCGATAAGGCGGGCCCGCAGCGGCGCGGCCCGGTCGGCGAACTCGCGCTGCCGGCGGGTGAACTCGGCGCGGCCGGCCGGGGTCTCCACCGGGATGGGCTCGTACCCCAGGGCGGAGAGGTCGTACGGGCTCGCCTGCATGTCGACGGCCCGGATGTCCCACGCCAACTCGAAGCAGTCGGCCACGAGCTCGCTCGGCACCAGGGGCGACAGCTCGTACGCCCAGCGATACAGGTCCATGTTCGCGTGCAGGCATCCGGGCTGCTCGTAGGCGACCTGGTCGGCGCGGGTCAGCCACACCTCGTTGCGGGGCCGGGCCGGCTCGGTGAAGAACCGAAACGCGTCGAAGTGGGTGCAGCGCAGGGGGCCGGCCTCGACCACCGGGCCGGGGTCGGTGCGCAACGGCCAGGCTCGGTGCCGAATCTCCTCGGGCGGCTGCCGGTACACCATCGCCCACTCGTGCAGGCCGAAACACCCGAACCGTCCGGGCCGGCCCGCCGTCGCGACGAGCAGCTCGCGGATGCGCCCGATGGTGCCGCGCCGACGGGCCAGCAGGCCGGCGTGGTCGACCATCGCCCCGCCGGGCACGGCGACGTACTCGGGACCGGGCGGCTCGGTGTCGGCGAGGATCACCCCGGCTCCGGGATGCCAGCGGCGCAGCCGCCCGGGGCGGTTGGTGTAGTAGGTGAAGAGGAAGTCGACGACGGGGTGCTTGACCCCGGCGCGGCGGCGCGCCACGTGGTCGGCCACGAGCCGATCCACCCGCGCTTCGTGGTCGGCGCGCCGGCGCCGCCACTCGTCTGCCGCCAGCCGAATTGCTCGCAGATTCCGCTGCGGCAAGCTACGCGGAATTGTCATGTCACAGGAACAGCCACGCCATCACGCCGAGGAAACCGATCAGCCACCCGGCCATCAGGCCGAGGGCCGTATACTGCCGACCCCGCCGAAACACGAGAGCGCCGACGATCACGCAGGCCAGCGTGACCACGATCTCCCCGCCGAAGAGGGTGAGTATCGCGGCGGCGATGTCCCCGAACCCCTCGCTGACCGGACCGACGATCCGGACGGCCACGAAGGCGGCGAGCACGACAAGGGCATGCGCGCCGAGCGCAATGGCGCCGGCGGCGACCCCGCGCTTCGGCGTCTCGGTGGCGGGATTCGGCGTGGTTGTGGTCACGGGCAGGACGGTAGCCGACAGACCGGGGCGCTGGCCACCGGGGTCGGCTACGGTCGCGTCGTGATGGACGGCGCGCGGGTCCGTACGGTCTGGAACCGACTTGTTCGCGGACGTCCCTGGTCGGCGCTGCTCGCGTGGCCCCTGGCCGCCGGCGCGGCGATCGTCGCGCTGGTTCGGGTGCTGGGTCTGGACGCGGGCGTCCCGCTGGTCCAGATCGTCGCCTTCACCCCATACCTGGCGATCGGCTGTGGGGCGGCGGCCGTGCTCAGCGGCCTGCTGCGCCGACCGCTCGCCACCGCGGTCACCGCTGTCGCGGCGCTGTGCCTGGCGGCGGTCGTCGTGCCACGCGCGCTGGGGTCGCCCGCCACCGGCCCCGGCACACCGCTGGTGGTCATGTCCGCCAATCTCCGCTACGGCGGCGCGGACGCGGCCTCCATTGTGGACCTGGTGCGGGACGCGACCGTGGACGTGCTGGTGCTGCAGGAGCTGACCCCGGAGGGTGAACAGGCGCTGCTGGACCAGGGCCTGGCGGAGGCGTTGCCGTTCCGGGAGAGCCATCCGGCGCCGCGGGCCAGCGGCAGCGCCGTCTACGCGCGGTGGCCCCTGTCCGACGGGGGCGTCCGGTCGGCCTCGGACGACGGATTCCAGCAGGCGTACGCCACCATCACGCTGGACCACGGCTCCGTCATCGTCGAGTCAGTGCACCCCGTGCCGCCGAACAGCGTGCCGCGGACTCACGAATGGCTGATCGGCCTGAGCAACCAGGCGCCCGCCAACGCTGACGGACCGCCGCGGATCCTCGCGGGCGACTTCAACGCCACGCTCGACCACCGGGCGCTGCGGGCCCTGCTCGCCACCGGCTACCGGGACGCGGCCGACGCGGTCGGCGCCGGATTGACCCCGACCTGGCCCTACTACGGCCCACGCTCAGCGGTCACCCCCAAGGTGGCGCTCGACCACATCGTCGTTCCGCACGGGATCGGCGTGCGTGATTTCCGGGCCGTCACGATCCCCCGCACCGACCACCGCGCCATCCTCGCCACCCTGCTGATTCCGCCGGCGTAGTGGTTCACCGTTGTGGCCCAGTCACGGTCACGGTCTCATCGTCGTCGATGATCAGAACGATGTCCTTTTCTCGGGTGACCCGGTAGGTACGGCCATCGGGCAGGGTCCAGACGGTGACCCGGCCGTGGTCCATCTGTTGGTCGACGACGGTGACGCCGCGGGCATGGCGCAGCGTGTGGTGCCGGCGGCACAGGCACCGGCAGTTTCCGCGGTGGGAGGGACCGCCGCGGTGGTGTTCGAGGGCGTGGTCGATGTCGCAGGCGGTGGCGGGTCGGCGACAGTGCGGCGCGCGGCACGTACGGTCGCGGGCGCGGATGAACTCGGCTTCCTCGGCGGTGGGGTGGCGTCCGGTGTGGCCGTGGTGGCGCGGCCGGCCCCTGGTCGTCCACTTCGGACCATTTGCCGGGTGGGTTCGCTCGGGCGTCCGCGTCGACCTGGGCGGCGATGTCGGCGATGACCGCCGCCCACCGGGCGTCGTGGTAGGCGGTCAGGTCGGCCGGGGTGAGTTGAATCTCGACAAGGCTGCGCCGTTGGCTGACCTCGACCCGCGAGCACGTGCAGGGCCGCTCGGGCGTACCTGTCTCCGAACGGGAGTCTGGCCACGACCCAGGCGCTGGTCCGAGGCCGGAGGGAGGTGGGGGTGCGGGTC
>JADGGF010000767.1 GCA_019690055.1 Micromonosporaceae bacterium | reverse complement strand
CCGTAGCCAGTTCGCGGGCCGCAGCGTTGCGGTCGTCGGGGCCGGTCACTCCGCCACCGGTACGCTGCTCGCCCTGGCCGAGCTCGCCGATGCCGAGCCGGGAACAACCGTGCACTGGATCGTGCGCGCGCCCAGCCCGAACCGGGCGTACGGCGGTGGTGCGGCCGATGCCCTGCCGGCGCGGGGCGCCATTGGCACCCGGCTCAAGGCACTGGTCGACGCAGGCCGGATCACCGTCCACACAGGATTCCTGGTTCGCGAGCTCACCGAGCACGGCATCGTCGCCGCCGACGGCCGCACCGTGGCGGCGCAGGTGATCGTCAACGCCACCGGTGCCCGGCCCGACCACACGCCGGCGTCTGAGCTGCGCCTCGACCTGGACCCGATCCTCGGCTCCACCCGGGCCCTCGCCCCGCTGATCGACCCCAACCACCACTCCTGCGGCACCGTACCGCCGCATGGGGTCGACGAGCTGGCCCACCCTGAGCCGGGCTTCTACATTGTGGGGGCGAAGTCCTACGGACGGGCGCCGACATTCCTGCTCGCAACCGGCTACGAACAGGCCCGATCGGTCGTCGCCGCCCTCGCCGGCGACTGGCAGGCGGCGCGGGACATTCAGTTGACGCTGCCCGAAACCGGGGTGTGCAGCACCAGCGCCGTGAGCGGCGGGGATAACGCTGGCGAGGATGGTTGCTGCGGCACCGCGCCGGCCGTTGCCACCGGGCGCGGCCTGGCCTCCGGTGTCCAGGGTGGACTGTCGTCGCTGCCGCTGGTCACCGTCGGCGCCAGCGAGGCGTCGGGCGACTCGTGCTGCGGATGACCCGGTGAGATCGACTCTCGCTCCGGCCACCAGCCCGCGGGTTGGTGGCCGGAGTAGTTCGAGGCTGGTGGCGGTCTTGGCCGTGACCCAGACTGTGGGTTACGGCGTGCTCTATTACGCCTTCGCCGTCCTGATCACGCCGATCTCCGCTGACCTGCACACCGAGACCGCCCACGTCAGCGCCGCCCTGACCATTTCGGTGCTGGTAGCGGCCGGCGCCGCCATTCCGGTCGGCCGGTGGTTGGACCGCCACGGGGGACGAGCGCTGATGACCGCCGGATCCGTGCTGGGCGTCGTCGCCGTGGCCGCCTGGTCGCAGGTCCGCACGGTCGGCCAGCTGTATGCCGTGTTCGTCCTCATCGGACTCGCCAGCGCGATGAGCCTCTATGAAGCCGCCTTCAGCGTCCTAATCGCCACCACGGACCCGGCCCAGCGGAACACAGCCCTGCTCACGGTCACGATCGTGGCCGGATTCGCCAGCAGCATCTTCTTCCCCCTCACCGGCTGGCTCACCACCGCGCTCGGCTGGCGGACCGCCGTACTCATCCTCGCCGCGCTGCTCGCCGCCCCCGCCATCCCCCGCCC
>JADGGF010000101.1 GCA_019690055.1 Micromonosporaceae bacterium | reverse complement strand
GCCCGGGGCGCCCCCGCCCCCCCCCGCCCCCCCCCCCGGGGGGGGGCCGGGGGGGGGGCCCCCGGCTCCGGGTTCGCGCTCTGCGGAAGATGGACCTACATCGACGGAGGAAGGACCCGCGCGAGGAAGGCGAGCACCTCGGGGCGTACGTCGTGCGGACCGTCGGTCAGCAGGTCCCAGCCGTGCCGGCCACCGTCGCGGGTCACCACCTGTTTGTCAGTGGCCGGGGAGGCGTCGACGATCGGCTGCGGATTGGTGGCTGATCTGTCGGACGTCGCCCAGCACATCAACAAGGGGACATCGATCAGCCGCGCCGCCTGCTGTGGCCTGGTCGGCCCCTCGGTGTCGCCGCCCGTGACATCGATCGAGCCAGGCATCGACAGGGAGACCACGCCAGCAGCCAAGTCTGGGTGGCGGCCGGCCGTGACCAGGGCGGTCGTGGCGCCCATCGATGCCCCGACCAGCACGACCTGCGTGGCACCGGCCTGCTTGAGCCATGCCACGGCCCCGACGGCGTCCCGGGTCAGGTCATGGACCGGCCCCGAGTCGCTGTAGCCGTTGCCGCGGAAGTCGATGGCGAGCACGTGGTAGCCGGCATCGGCCAGCTCGGTCGCGAAGTCCCACCAGCGGCACAGGTCGGCACCGCGTTGATGCAGCAGCACCACGCCCCGCGGCCCGTCGCCCCACTCGGCCCCGGCGAGCTTCGTGCCGTCCGACGCGGTCACGACCACCTTGCCGACCGTGCCGTCGTCGGGCTTGCTGCACCGCTCGGCCGGCGGGGGAGCGACGTCGGTGATGGACCGCGAGCTGGTCGTGGCGGTCGCCGGCGTCGTCGGGGTGGTCGACGTCCCGCCGCAGCCCGCGATCGACGCGAAAACAATGACGGCAAATGCTGAGATGAGCGCGGCTCGTGAGGGCGTCCCCGTACGCGGCATTCCGTCAGTTAACCGTGTCCCTGCGACGGCTCGCAACCCCGGACTCGGCGGATGGCGCAAGATATCAGTCAACAGCGCGCTCTGCCCGGAAGAGTTTCACCAACCGCCGGACATGAGGGATCGCCCAGGATGCGGCCGGCGACGGAGCGCCTGATGCGATCATGACGCGAGGTTCGGTGACGTCGTATCGTTCGTGCCCATGGACGAGGCGAACCGGTGGGAGCGGGTCTACCTCGTCCGTCACGGTCAGACCGAGTGGAACGTGCAGGGCCGGCGGCAGGGGCACCTCGACTCGCCGCTGACGGCGACGGGGATCGCCCAGGCGCGAGGCCACGCGGTCGCGCTGCGGAGCGAGGCGGTCGATGCCATCTTCACCAGCCCACTCGGACGGGCACGAACAACGGCGGCCATCATCGCCGACGGGCTGGGGCTGGGCGTTGTCGTCATCGACGATCTGGCCGAGGTACACCACGGGCACTTCGCTGGACTGTCCAACCAGGACATTGAGCTGCGGTATCCGGGAGAGTTGGCTCGCCGGGCCGCCGACAAGTACCGATGGCGGTTTCCGGGAGGCGAGAGCTACGCCGGCGCGGAGGCACGAGCCGGACGGGCGCTGGCGTCGGTGAGTGGCTATCCGGCCCGACGGCCCGTGATCGTCGCGCACGAGATGATCGGCCGCATGCTGCTCCGACACTTGCTGGGCCTCGGGCCGGAGGAAGCGCTGGCCTTACGGCAGCCCCACGACGTCATCATCGTGGTGGACCCGCCGGCCCGCACGCGGTGGGAGTTACGTTCCTAGCCGTGACTCGCTCGACCTACGCCCATTCGATGGCTGGCGAGTCGACCGGTGAGCCGTCACGGAGTGACGCATCCCGAGCCAACCGCACCGCGTATTCCCCGAACACGATCCGTATTGCCGATCTGGATGATCTCAGCCGCGGCGAAGACCGGTACGGTGGTCCGCGACAAGTGCTCCGACCGGCGGTGGTTCATGGGAACGGCACAGGATGAGGCGGCGACGACGCCCGGTAAGGAGCGCAGCGCTGTCGCCCGAGCGTGGACGCGGGCCAGGCCCGGCGTGATTCTCAGCGGTCGGATCGCGCTGATGCTGGCCGTAGCCGTCGCGGTCGGCGTGGTAGTCATCGCCACCGTCGCCAGCGACCGGGGCATTTCCATCGCCGGCATCCGCGTGCCGGACACCCTCGTCGCCAGCGTCGGTGGCCGCGACGTTTTCGTTGCCGACATCCTTATCGTTGTCGCGCCGCTCGTCGTCGCCAGCGGTGCCCTGGTGATCGTTCGTCAGCTCTACCTGGGTTTCCGCCAACTGAAATGGCGGCGGCGACGGCAGCGCGAGGCCGCCGCGATCGAGGCGCTGCAGATACCCCAGGACGTACCCAGGCCGACGACCTTCTCCGGGGTCGACACCATTCACCGCGCGAAGTCGACGGTGTTGCCGACCGTGCCCGACTACCAAGGGCAGATGTTCCTGCGCGGTCTCACCGTGGCCGTACTGCCGCCCATGGCGGTGCTGCTCGCCGCCGTACCCGACTTCGCCCCGAACGACGCGCGGCTGGCCCTCGGCACGGCGCTCGCCGAGATCGCGGTGCTGGTCACCGCGCTCATCATCGTGCAGCGCTCGACCAAGCCGGCCGAGCCCTGGATCGCGGCCCGGATCCGCACCGAACTGCTGCGCCGCGAGGAGTACCTGCGCCTCGCCCTCGTCGGCCCCTACCTCGGCCGGGTCGACGACGCCGACCTGATCCAGCGCCGCGTCACCACCGATCTCGACCCACCCGACGAACCGAGCCGAGCCCGGGCCATCGCCATGCGCGACGGCCCCGACGGTCCACGGTGGATCGACCACCTGTGGACCCAGCCGCACCAGCCGGTACCCGATCTCCGCCAACGGATGCGCTCCTACCTGCACTACCGCATCCGCAAACAAATCGTCTGGTTTGAGCTCGGCACCGACAACGCCGACACGTCCGACCGGGTGATATCGCGGTTCATCAAGTCATCGCTGGTGGTCGGTGTCGTCGTCGTGGCGGTCCAGGTCCTCCTTCGCCACGTCTGGTCGGCCGATACGACGCCGGCCGACCAGCTCGCGACTCTGCTCGCGCTTGTGCTGCCGACCGTCGCGACGTTCCTGCTCGCCCTCCGCGAGCTGTACGCCTACCGCGGCCTGGCCGCGTCCTACCACCACATGATCGACGGTCTGAAGAACGAGCAGCACGCCGTCGAACGGCTCATCACCCGACTCGACCAGGCGAACGCGGACGAGGCCGCGATCAGTCGCGAATTCCAGGCCGCGGTCCTGCACACCGAGGCTCTCCTCACCCACGAGCTCGAGCGCTGGGTCATGATCATCGATCGAGACCAGTTCGATCTCGACACCTGACCTGGGGACACGCCTGATCCGGCGAGCCAAGCGACCCGCGACGGCCGTGCCGCGGGCGTATTCGAGAAGAGCAGCCACCTGCGATCCGTCGGATGGGCATGAGCGCCCCGGGCCACTGTGGATCGGTGGCCCGGGGCTGGCGCAGGCGCTGCTCCTTGGCTAGGCAGGCATTGCTCCGTGGGCAGGCATTGCTACTTGGGTAGGCATTGCTACTTGGGTAGGCAGACGATGATCAATTTGACGGTGTGCGACACCGAGTCGCGGTTGGCGAGGTTGATCTTCCAGTTGTCATTGGTGGCATCGGTCGGTATGGCGGCGGTCACGATGTTGTGCGGGATGTTCTGGTTGGTCACCCAGCCACCACCGACCAACTGATGGTTCGAGCCGCAGTCACGGGAGGCGGCGGTCGTCGACCCCGCGGCGACCGTCACCGTGACCGGGTCGGGGGTCAAACGGCCCGGGAGGGTGGTGCAGATGACCTGCGCGAAACCGGCCCAGGGGCTGACGGAGTCATTGCGGATCTGGATCTTCCATCCGTTGCCGAACACCTGCGATGCGGCCACCTTGAGCTTGTCCCGCTCGAACGGGTTGGCCTGGATTCCGAACCCGCCGGAGATGCTCGTCATGCCGGACGGGCAGGTGGCGGTGATGTCCTTGACAGCACCCCCGGGGGGCACTGTGTCGGCCTTCCCATCCACTCTCTTGTAGCCGGTCACGCCTTGGGCACAGATCGCCCGCGCGTGGATCTCCGGGATGTTCTGAGTCGGGTTGTACACGGCCCAACCCCATTTGGTGTCCGTCTTGGCCAGAGACTCGATGACGCGGATGTTGGGGTCGAGGCCCATGACGAGCAGGCCGCCACCCAGCACCTTTTCGTTGGTGTTGCAGTCGACCGCGCCCAGGGTTGTGCTCATTTTGGGGGCAAAGAATATGGTCTCGACGATCCGGACATTGGAGATCGCCGCCTGGGCCGGGGCGGCGACGGCTACCACCGACCCGGCGGTGACCACGAGCACGGTGGCCACCCAGGCGAGCCACCGTGGTCGGCTGTCTCGTCCCGCCTCACGCTGTCGTTCCACAGATCCTCCTCCACGCTGGGATCGACATATGTGGGCGGGACACTATCGAGTGTCGCCCTGGCCGGTGGCCAACACCGGACGCTGCCGGACAACGCCGGACGACGCCGGACGATTGGAATTTTGCAAGAAACTCGGCCGTACGGGGGCGGGGATGCCGGTCTCAACGGCAGCGCGAAGTTGTCGTCGAACCCGGCGCCGAACCGCGGCGGCGGACGGCTCGGCGCCGGCGATCGACGGGGCGCCGGTCAGGGGTGCAGGGTGAGCGTGTGGGTGGCGGCGGCCTCGATGCTGGCGCGGTCCCAGTACATGGGTAGGTTCTGCCCGGTACGCCACAGCTCGAACTGGTCGACGTAGTTGGGATGGAAGGCATGGCCGGAGTTGCCGGTCAGCTGCACCCACCGCGAGTCGTCCAAGTTGGATAGATCGACGATCATTCGCATCGACGGGACCCAGGTTACCTCATACCCCTCGAGGGGTTCCCAACCCGTGGCGTTGACGATCGCGCTGCCGCCGGAGGTCTCGCCCGGGCCGCGGTTGAACAACCACTCGATCGGCGCGATGCCGGACGTGCCGAACGTGGCGTGCGTGAGCGTCAGCGTGTGCAGCGGACCCCAGCGCCACTGCGCCGGGTCGTCTCCCTGCGCGGCGGTCAGCTCCGCGACCGCGTCCGCGAGCGTCCGACCGAGGATGTCGTCCCGATCCTCGACCTCCGGCGTGTCAACCTCGTCCCACCACGGCGAGGTGGGCTCGTCGAGCAGGCGATCGAAGACGATCCACCACCTGTCGTCGCCGTCCAGCCCGCGCCCCTCGGGCAGCTCGTCGAAGGTACGCAGCAGCAGGTGACGGTAGAACACGTTGAACAACGCGGCCGCCGCCGAGTCGGCCCCCTGCTGGAAGTCCCAGTTGAAGAGCAGGTCGGCGGCGGCCGGGCGGTCCGGCAGGCGACGCAGGGCGGCGACGAGGGTCGGGGCGATGCCGTTGCGGTTGTCGACCTGCATCTGCCGGATGACCTCGGCGTCGATCGGCCCCGCCGCGATGCGCTCCTGGAGCATCTCCACGATGCGCTGGCTGCGGAAGCCGTACGACCAGTCCATCGTGAGCAGGTACGGGTACTCCGGCCCGACCACCGCCTGGTTGGCCGTGACGATCCAGCCCTCCTCGGGGTTGCGCACCGACGGCAACTCGTCGAAGGGGATGTATCCGGTCCAGTCGTAGGCGGGGTCCCAGCCCGGGACCGGGTAGGTACCGTCGCCGGCGCCCCGAATCGGGATCAGACCAGGAGACTGGTAACCGATGTTCCCGTCGACGTCGGCGTAGAGCAGGTTCTGGGCCGGTACGGCGAAGAACCGCGCGGCGTCCCGGAACGACTCCCAGTCGCGGGCGCGGTTCATCAGGAAGATGGCCTCCCCGGTGGCGCTCGGGTCCAACGCGGTCCAGCGCAGCGCGACGCCGTACGGCGACCGGGCCGCGGCCTCGGGGACATCCGGGGCGGCGCTGTCCAGCGACGAGGTCGGGGCCGGCTGCACCGTCGGGAGCGGATCGCCGTCGGGGTCGACCGGCGGTCGAGCCGCGATGCTGAGCAGATCGGCCGAGCGGTCGGACAGGAGCGGGCCGTGCTTGGTCGAGCGGACGGTGATCGTCACGGGCTCGCCGCCGGCGACCTTGATGATCTCTTTCCGGACGGTCAGCGGGACCCACTGCTCGCCGTCGAAGTACCTATCTCCGTCGATCTTCTCCAGGTAGAGGTCGGTGACGTCGGGGCCGAGGTTGGTGAAGCCCCAGGCGATGCGGTCGTTGTGGCCGATGATCACGCCGGGCACCCCGGAGAAGCTGAAACCGGTCACGGCGATGCCGCAGGTGCAGTGCAGGCCGATCTGGTACCAGATGCCGGGCATCGACGATCCCAGATGCGGATCGTTGGCCAGGAAGGGCTTGCCCGTGCTGGTGTGCTCCCCGGCGACCGCCCACGAGTTCGAGCCGATGCCCGCACCGCCCGTGCCCAGCAGCGCCGGCAGGGCTGCGGCGGCCTCGGCGAGTCCGGCCAGCGCCGGCGCAGCTTGCGCCACAACGTCGGTGTCCGCCGCCGGGTTGTCGCCGCCGCTGAGGTCCTCGCCCGCTGGGGCCCGGGGGTGCTTCGGCGGCTCCGGCAGTGCCGTGACGATCGGCCGGTTGCGGTCGAACGGGTACTCCGGGTAGAGATCGTCGATCTGCGCCCGGCTCAGCCCGCTGCCGAGCAGCACGGCGCGGTTGATCTCGTCGCTCATGTTGCTCCGCAGATCCCAGGCCATGGCCTTGAGCCAGGCCAGCGTGTCCACGGGGTGCCACGGCTCGATCGTGTAGCCGCTGTTGAGCAGCTGCAGCAGGCTGTACTCCAGGCTCTTGTCCCCGGTGGGGGCGGCGCCGCCGGTCTGCTCGATCCAGGCGTTCACCCCCGCGGCGTACGCCTCGAGGTACGCGCGCGCCTCGCTGGACAGCATCGACCACTCCTGCTCGGCGACCCGCCGCCAGCCGAGCGTCCGGATGAACGCGTCGGTGTCCACTTGGCTCTCGCCGAAGAGCTCCGCCAGCCGTCCGGCGGTCACGTGGCGGCGGAAGTCCATCTCCCAGAACCGGTCCTGCGCGTGCACGTACCCCTGAGCCAGGAACAGGTCGCGGGCGTTGCTCGCGTAAATCTGCGGGATGCCGTGCTGGTCGCGGTAGACCGTGACCGGGGCGCTCAGGCCGGGCAGCGTCAGCTCGCCGCCGAGCTGGGGGAAGGCGCGTCGCACCGACCAGGCGACCAGGCCCGCCGCGACGAGGATCAGCACCACCAGCACGCTGACGATGCCGGCGAGCGCGCGGTGCAGCCAGTGCCGGCGCGCTCGTCCCCACACCGTGCGCGGGCGACGTTGGCGGGACGACGCGGGGGTGTCGGCTGGAGCGGGCGTGTCCGGAGCGGTCGAGGCGGGCGCGTCGGTCATGACTTGTGATCGTATGGCCACAACACGACCGGGGCGCCCTCCGAACGGAGGACGCCCCGGCGTTGCCGTGATCCGACTGAGCCGTCGCGGATCAGACGTCGTCGTGAATCAGACGTCGTCGATCAGACGTCCCAGTAGAGCGCGAACTCGTGCGGGGTCGGCCGCAGCCGGACCGGGTCGACCTCGGCCGCGCGCTTGTACGCGATCCACGTCTCGATCAGGTCGGGGGTGAACACGCCGCCCTCGAGCAGGTAGTTGTGGTCCTTCTCGAGCGCGTCGAGCACCTCGGGCAGCGAACCGGGCACCTGCTTGACCTGGGCGACCTCCTCCGGCGGCAGGTCGTACAGGTCCTTGTCGATCGGCGCGGGCGGCTCGATCTTGTTGCGGATGCCGTCGAGGCCGGCCATCAGCATCGCCGAGAAGGCGAGGTACGGGTTCGACGACGGGTCCGGCACCCGGAACTCGATGCGCTTGGCCTTCGGGTTCGTCCCCGTGACCGGGATACGGGTGCAGGCCGACCGGTTGCGCTGCGAGTACACCAGGTTGACCGGCGCCTCGAAGCCCGGCACCAGACGACGGTAGGAGTTGACCGTCGGGTTGGTGAAGGCGAGCAGCGACGGGGCGTGGTAGAGCAGACCGCCGATGTACCACCGGGCGATGTCCGACAGGCCGCCGTAGCCGGTTTCGTCGTAGAAGAGCGGCTCCCCGTTCAGCCACAGGCTCTGGTGCGTGTGCATGCCGGAGCCGTTGTCCCCGAAGAGCGGCTTGGGCATGAACGTCGCGGTCTTGCCGGCGAGCCAGGCGGTGTTCTTCACGACGTACTTGAACAGCTGCAACTGGTCACCGGCGTGCAGCAGCGTCGAGAACTTGTAGTTGATCTCGGCCTGACCGGCGGTGCCGACCTCGTGGTGCGCCCGCTCGACGGTGAAGCCGAGGCTGATCAGGTTGCGCACCATCTGGTCGCGCAGGTCGGCGTAGTGGTCCGTCGGCGGCACCGGGAAGTAGCCGGCCTTGTACGGGGTCTTGTAACCGCGGTTGCCGCCCGCCTCGTCCTTGCCGCTGTTCCACCAACCCTCGATCGAGTCGATGTAGTAGTACCCTTGGTTGGGGCCGGTCTCGTGGCGGATCGAGTCGAAGATGTAGAACTCCGCCTCCGGGCCGAAGTAGGCGGTGTCGGCGATGCCGCTGCTCTGCAGGTAGGTCTCCGCCTTCTTCGCCACGTTGCGCGGGTCGCGGCTGTACGGCTCGCGGGTGAACGGGTCGTGGATGAAGAAGTTCAGGGCCAGCGTCTTCTCCACCCGGAACGGGTCAACGAAGGCGGTCGCCACGTCCGGCAGCAGCAGCATGTCCGACTCATGGATCTGCTGGAAGCCCCGGATCGACGAACCGTCGAAGGCAAGGCCGGTCGTGAACACGTCCGGCCCGAATGATTCGACCGGCACCGTGAAGTGCTGCATCACTCCCGGTAGGTCGCAGAACCGGACGTCGACAAACTTAACGCCCTCGTTCCGGATGTACCGGAGTAGCTCGTCGGGGTTGGCGAACACTCATCCTCCTGGGAGGGTCGCAGTGGCCTGAACTGACTCAGGTGGTGGCGGCGGTGCCTTGCCTGGATGCACGCGACCGTAGGCCCGGGGCATTGCCCCGCCGTGTCCCAAGTGTTTCGTTCGTGTTAAGGCGCGCCGGGCCGTGGCGGCCGACGTCAGCCCTCCCGGGGTCCTTCGCCCGATGGAGTGAACGGGCACCGGCCCCGTGGCCGGGGTTTCGGCCCGCAGCGGCACCCGCGGTACGGGTGCGTGGGGGTTCGTACCTGTGTGGGCGCTTTCGGGGCAGGTGTCGCGATCAGCGCGGGCCGCCCCGCATGGCGCGGAAGGCGCCCTTGGGCGGGCGCAGGTTCTTGGGGATCGCGCCCTTGGGCATCTGCGGGCGGGCAGTGAGCGCCTTGATCCGCTTGTCGATGGCGGCGACCTCCTTGGGCCCGAGCGTGCGGGGCAGCTTGAGCAGCGTCATCCGCAGCTTGCGCAGCGGCACCTGACCCTCGGCGTTGCCGATCACAAAGTCGCGCAGGTCGGCCGAGCCGATCACCTTCTGCAGGCGCTTGCGCTCCTGGCCGATGAGGGTGCGCACCCGGCTCGGGTTGCCTTCGCCCAGCAGCACGACACCGGCGCGGCAGACCACCAGGTGGACGAAGTCCATCTGGGTGGTCGAGGCGAGCGCCGGAGTGACCCGGAAGTCGCCCCGCATGTTCTCCACGATGCCGGCGGCAGCACCGGGTTGGCCCTCAGCCTCGATCATGAACGCCCGGTTGGCCCGCAGGTTCAGCACGATCAGCACCGCGAGCAGCACCAGCATCAGGCCGAACGGGATGGCGAACCAGCCCACCGCGACCCACAGAGCCACGGTGATCGCGAGAGCGATGACGACCGCCGATATGGTGAGCGGAACGAACCACTTGTCCCGCTTCGCGGTGAATTGAAACACCAGGGGCAGCCGCTTGAGCGTCTCGCGGAACCCCGGCCTCTCCTGGGTCGCCTTGGCCATGGGTCGAGTCTATGCACCCATGCGTGTTGATCTAGGGCATAGGGTGGTTAGTTGATCTTCAAGCACCACTCTACGCCCTAGATCAACGTAGGAGGACGGGGAGAGGCGGCCGGGTCAGGCGGCGCGGCGGGCCGCGATGGCCTCCTGGTACAGGCGGCCGGCGCGGTAGGAGGAGCGGACGAGCGGGCCGCTGAGCACCCCCGCGAAGCCGATTGCCAGGGCCTCCTCGCGGAGCTCGACGAATTCCTCCGGCTTGACCCAGCGCTCGACCGGGTGGTGCCGGGGCGTCGGACGCAGGTACTGGGTGATCGTGACCAGCTCGCACCCGGCGGCGTACAGGTCGCGCAGCGTCTGCAGGACCTCCTCGCGCTCCTCACCCAGCCCGAGGATGAGGTTCGACTTGGTGACCAGCCCGGCCGCGCGGGCCTGGGTGATCACGTCGAGTGAGCGCTCGTAGCGGAACGCCGGGCGGATCCGCTTGAAGATGCGCGGCACCGTCTCCACGTTGTGGGCGAGCACCTCCGGCCGCGCGCCGAACACCTCGCCGAGCTGGGCGGGGTTGCCGTTGAAGTCAGGGATCAGCAGCTCGACGCCGCAGCCGGGCACGAGCGCGTGAATCTGCCGTACGGTCTCCGCGTACAGCCACGCCCCGCCGTCGGGCAGGTCGTCGCGGGCGACGCCGGTGACCGTCGCGTACCGCAGGCCCATGGTCGCCACCGACTCGGCGACCCGCCGGGGCTCATCGGCGTCGAAGTCGGCCGGACGGCCGGTGTCGATCTGGCAGAAGTCGCACCGCCGGGTGCACTGGTCACCGCCGATGAGGAACGTCGCCTCGCGGTCCTCCCAGCACTCATAGATGTTGGGGCAGCCCGCCTCCTGGCAGACCGTGTGCAGGCCCTCCCGGGACACGAGGCTGCGCAACTGCGAGTACTCCGGCCCCATCGTGGCCTTGACCTTGATCCATGGCGGCTTGCGCTCGATGGGGGTCTGTGCGTTACGCGCCTCGATGCGCAGCAGCCGGCGGCCTTCCGGGGCGACGACCAGGCTGTCCCGCCCAGCTCGCCC